>JBBQXI010000133.1:0-9421 GCA_038209805.1 Bacteroidales bacterium
GGTATTCACCTTTTTAACTGGATTTTCCTGCAATTTTTTTAGCAATACTTCAACAGCCTTTTCAATGCAAGGATCAACACCTTTCGCCAATTGTTCAGGCCGGTCAACTACCTCAATATCCGGAGAAACGCCTGTTCCTTCGATGATCCAATGTTCGTTTTCGTCGTAAATGCCAAATCGAGGAACAGCAATGTAACCACCATCAACTAATCCGGCGTTTCCCGACATTCCAACCAATCCACCCCAAGTGCGGGTTCCAATCAAAGTACCCAATCCCTTTTTGCGGAAATAATAAGGGAACGCGTCGCCGCCCGACGATGAATAACCGTTGGTAAGCATCACTTTGGGTCCATTGTGAGCCACTCCTGGAGTTTTCATCGGTGATAAACCATTACGCTGCCAGTAACTGAGCGTTTTGCGGTTGAGCAGGTCGGTCATCACGTCAGGAATAAAACCACCGCCGTTGTATCGGTCGTCAATAATCAGCGCATCTTTTTCGTTGTACTCGTACATTCCACGGAACAATTCACGGTTCCCATCAGTAGAGGTATTCGGAACGTAGATGTAACCGATTTTACCTCCCGAAAGTTTGTCAACCATGGCGCGGCGCTCGTTTACCCAGTTCAGTTGGAGTAATTCTAATTCACTATCGATTGGTTTAATGGTCGATGTTCTGGCACCGGCAGCATCTGGGATCGAATTAACCGTGATTTCAACAGGTTTTCCAACTGTATTTTCTAGCAATTCGTAAGGATTCATGCTTAAATTCACGTCTGTTCCGTTAATTGCTAGCAAGTAGTCGCCTTCTTTTACATTTACGCCTTGTTCAGTAAGCGGCGAGCGGCGAGCTTCGTTCCAGTTTTCACCAGCATATATTTTGGCAATCCGGTATTTACCCGAAGCAGGATCAGCAACCAACTCGGCACCCAATAAGCCCGTATCTACCCGTTTGACCTTTTCAAAATTGCCCCAATCCACATACGAGTGGCCAGTATTCGTCTCCGAAATGATTTCGCCCAAAATGTAATCCAGATCAGCGCGGTGACTGACATAATTCACCAGCGGACTGTAGCGTTCTTTGATGCCTTTCCAGTCGACACCGTGCATGTTGCTCACGTAAAAATAGTCGCGGAAAATGCGCCATCCATCGGTATAAATCTGTGCCCATTCTTTCTTTGGATCAATTTTCATTACCATATCATTCAGGTTTAGTCTTCCTGCTCCCGCTTTTTGTCCGGTAGTCAGTTTAGTAATCCCGAAGTCTTTTCCGGAGCGGTATATCATCATTTTGCCATCGGCGCTAACCACAGCCTGACTTACAGCATCCATAACTTCTTCATCCTTTTTATCATCGATGGTATATTTATGCAACGCGCCTTCGCTGATGTAAAGGATTCCGCCATCGACAGCGGCCAAATTGCCATATTCGCCCGACTTTAATGGGAAAGCTGTAATTCTGGAATTGATTCCTTCGAAATCGATCTGGATGGTTTTGGGTAAAGCAACTGCCGGTTTTTCTTCGGCTTTGCTCTTTTTATCTTTTTTTGTTTCTTCTGCTGGCTTTTCAGCTTCTTTTACCGGCTCTAAGTCATTCTTGTCTTTGAACAGTTTCGGACAATCCGCGCAAAGAGCTACCGCATAAATTTTTGCCGATTTGTTGTACACATAGTTAAACTCGAAACTACTGAAATCGAGGTTGAAATCGCGGTCGGAAATAAAATAAATGTATTTGCCATCGGTTGAGAATGTAGGAGCTCCATCGTTGAAACGGTCGTCTGTCAATTGTTTGTTTTCGGCTTTGTCGAGGTTGTAAACCCACACAGCTCCTAATCCGTTTTCACCTTCTTTGTCGTAAGTGATCCACTTCGAATCGAATGAAAATGAATAGGAATGGATTTCGTCGCGGTCGGCATGAGTGATTACTGTCGTTTTCCCGGTTTCTACATCAACCAGTTTCAACTGCAATGTACGGTCGAAATACAGCAAGTACTTGCTGTTTGGCGACCATTCCGAATCGTATTTCCAGGCTGACGAACCACTGGTCAATTGACGGGGAGTTGCACCTTTTTTGTTTTCGAGCAGGTAAATCTCATATTCTCCAGTTGCATCCGAATAATACGAAATGTATTTTCCATCGGGCGACCAGCGCGGATAAATCTCACGAACACCTTGTGTTTTAGTCAGGTTGTAGGTCGGGCCATTTTCAGCCGGAACTGAAAAAATGTCGCCACGAGCCGAAATTAGCGCTCGTTTACCGGTAGGCGATATTTCGTATGCCTGTACAAAATCCTTTACGTTCTTGTAATAGGGTAGTATATTTGGATTGTCAAAATGAATATTGACAGTTACTTTTTCCTCTTTCCCGGTTTGCAGGTTCAGTTTGTAGAGGAATCCTCCATTTTCATAAACCATCTGTCCGTTATCTCCTGAAGGCCACATGCAATCGAAGTCGGCGTGCGAAGTTATTTGTTTCAGTGCCTTGGTTGTGGTGTTGTATTGGTAAATATTCAGTTTTAGGTCGCGATCAGAAGCAAAATAGATGTTTTCGCCAAACCAGGTAGGAATCTGGTCGGTTCCTTTAAAATCGGTAATTTGTTCCGACGTATTTTTGTCCAAATCGTAAATCCATAAATCGGATGCGCGGCCACCTTTGTAGCGCTTCCATGTGCGAAATTCTCTATCGATCGGGGCGAAACATATCTTTTTGTTGTCGGGTGACAAAGCGGCAAATCCACCATTAACGATAGGCAATGGCTTTTCCAGACCACCATCCAGACTTACCCAGAAATATTTTCCGTTGCGTTCGCCAAACTCGGTACGGTTGGCTCGAATCAGAATGTTTTTACTGTCGAATGTCCAGTCCAGAGGTATATCGTCAAAACCACCGCGCGGAGGCATTACACCCACCGAATTGTAAAAAGTAAGCTGACGTGGTGTTCCTCCATTCGAAGGCATTACATAAATTTGGCGACTTCCGGAGTATTCACCTGAAAATGCGATCCATTTCCCATCAGGAGAAATCTTTGGGAAAATTTCCTGACCTTCATGTGATGTTAGTCGGCGCGCATCGCCACCGTCGGCATCAACCGTCCAAATGTCTCCGGCATACACAAAAGCAATCAGGTTTTTATTGATATCGGGATAGCGCATCAACCTTGCGTCGTTTTGTGCGCTGGTCTCCTGAGCAAAACCGAGTCCTATTAAAATAAAAACCAGTACTTTGAATAAATTTTTTAGCATATTATCTTGATTTTAGTAAAAAATGTTTCTGTGAGAATAGGTTGCAATGTTTCGCCCGAAATTACAAATAAGGAGATGAAACAGATATGAGAAATTGCAGGATTACGAAACAGACAATTTTTAAGATTCATTAAACTTGGCGATTTCTTCGTGTTCTTTGTGGTTAAATCCATTTATATTTGCCACAAACTTTGAAATAAATGACCAATCATAAAATAGTTGTTGCTATCGACGGACATTCCTCTTGTGGAAAAAGTACAATTGCCAAAGTGGTAGCTGCCAGATTTGGATACATCTTTATTGACAGTGGAGCCATGTATCGCGCTGTTACACTGTTTGCCCTCCGGAAACAATTAATTTCTGAAGGTTCGGTAAAAGTGCAGGAACTAATTGACTTACTACCCACAATCCAAATTGATTTTCGTTACAACGCTGAAAAGCAAAAGAGTGACACTTATCTGAATGGTGAAAATGTGGAAGATGAAATCAGGCAATTACCTGTATCTCAAAACGTAAGTCCGGTAGCTACAATTGCCGAAGTACGTGCTGCCATGGTTCGGTTACAACAGGAAATGGGCAGGGATAAAGGAATTGTAATGGATGGCCGCGACATTGGCACAGTGGTTTTTCCGGAAGCTGAATTGAAACTTTTTGTTACCGCATCGGATGAAATACGGGCACAACGTCGTTTCGATGAACTAACGGCTAAGGGCGAATCTGTTTCGTATGCTGAAATTTTACAGAATGTTCAGGAACGCGACCGTATCGACTCGACCCGTGAGGCCAGTCCATTGCGAAAAGCCGACGATGCACTGGTATTGGACAATAGTTACATGACACGGGAGGAACAACTGGTTTGGGTAATTGAAAAGGTGGAAGAACGGTTGGGGTAGTAGTGACAAGACATGCCTTGTCCCTGCAAAAAATAGAAATACAGAATAACGAATGATCGTTGAAATTGATAAAAAATCCGGGTTTTGTTTTGGTGTGCTGAATGCCATCGGGAAAGCAGAAGAATCGCTGAAAAGCGAAGACACGCTGTATTCTCTTGGGCATATTGTTCACAATGAACTGGAGGTGAAACGACTTCAGGAGATGGGTTTAAAAACGATCAATCACGACGAATTCTTCCAGCTCAAAGATTGCAAAGTATTAATCCGTGCCCACGGTGAGCCTCCATCGACCTACGAATATGCCCGGTTAAACAACATTACGTTAATCGATGCCACTTGCCCCGTTGTTTTGAAACTTCAGCAACGGGTTAAAAAAGCCAGTGAAGCCGTGAACGAATTAGACGGTCAGGTAGTTATTTTTGGTCATCAGGGGCATGCTGAAGTTACTGGTTTAGTTGGGCAAACCGACGAAAAGGCTATTCTTATTGAAAATCCTGAAGACTATCACCAAATCGATTTGTTGCGTCCATTGGTCGTTTTTTCACAGACAACCAAATCGGTTGATGATTTCAAGAAACTAACTGAAAATATTAAGAATCACGCTCAAACAAATAGAGTAGAATTCCACGATACGATTTGTCGACAGGTATCCAACCGCGTTCCTCATTTGCAGGATTTTGCTTCCAAATTCGGGCTGATTATATTTGTTGGCGGACGTCATAGCTCGAATGCTCATGTGCTTTTTGATGTCTGTAAAAAGCAAAATGAACGCAGTTATTTTGTTTCTTCACCCGATGAGCTAAAGTCCAGTTGGTTTTCAGGAGTTAATACGGTAGGCGTTTGCGGTGCAACTTCAACGCCTCAATGGTTGATGGAAAAGGTGGCAGAGAAGCTCAAACAGTTTTAAGTCTTCATTAAAGTTAGCTCACTATTTAACTTACTTCAGCTTTTATTCCAAATACTTCAATTACCTTTAATGTGATTTTTCATCAGTTAAATGATATGATTATGACAGTTAGAGATAATAGCATAGAACCAAGTCAAAAAAGAAAGAAACTACAGAAAATCGGTGTTTTTACCTCGGGTGGTGATGCTCCGGGCATGAATGCCGCAGTTCGTGCAGTAACACGTGCAGCTTTAGCCAATAAATTAAAAGTAGTAGGTATCCGTCGCGGATATCAGGGCATGATTGAAGGCGATTTTATATCGCTTAAATCAAACGATGTAAGCGGAATCCTGCAATTAGGAGGAACCATGTTAAAGACAGCACGTAGTGCAGAATTCAGGACTCCTGAAGGTCGCGAAAAAGCCTATAAGCAGTTAAAAAAAGCAGAAATTGATGCAGTAGTTGTGATTGGTGGAGATGGTTCATTTACTGGTGCTTTAGTCCTTTCTCAGGAATATGACTTCCCGTTTATTGGAATCCCTGGAACCATTGATAATGATATTTATGGTACTGATTATACCATTGGGTACGATACTGCTTTAAATACAGTAGTTCAGGCAGTTGATAAAATTAAGGATACAGCTCGTTCACATGGTCGGATTTTCTTTGTTGAAGTAATGGGGCGTGAGGCTGGTCTGCTTGCTTTGAACAGTGGGATTGCCTGTGGCGCTGAAGTGATCCTAATTCCGGAAGCGAAAGGCGACCACGATCAGTTAAACAAATTTCTGGAGAAAGGATATAAAAGTAAAGAAACAAGTGGTATCATCATGGTTGCTGAAGGTGATGAAGCTGGAGGTGCAATTCAAATAGCGGAACGGGTTCGTAAAGAACATCCCGATTTGGATGTGCGTGTATCTATTTTAGGCCATATCCAACGTGGAGGAAGTCCAACAGCAAAGGATCGGGTAAATGCCACCAAAATGGGAGTTGCCGCCATCGATGCATTACTTGATGACCAGAAAAGCATTATGATTGGACTCGATAACGAGAAGATCGTTCATGTGCCGTTCAATAAAGCGGTAAAACTAAATCACAGTATTGATACCAATTTAATGGATATTCAAAAATTACTGAATACATAGTTATTTAAGCTAGGACATTTACCATTTACTATTCGACTTTCTCTTGCTAGCTGACGAATAGTAAATGGTAAATCGTTAAATAATCAATTCTTCATTTGTCAATTTATTCCCTTTATTTTAAAGTAGAAAATCAGTTTTTTTAGATTTTCAGCCTGTTTGGAAATGTTTTTTGAGTTGATTGAAAGTTCAAATGAAGACCCCGCATTTTGTTGAGTAACCTTGTTTAATTGCTGAATTCCAGCATTTATTTCTTCGGAGCTTATTTTTTGTTCGAGGCTTGAGTCTGCGATTTGTTTAACCAGTATTGCTGTTTGCTCAATATCCGGAATAATTTCAAAAAGAATATTGCCAGTTTCCCGGGCATGAAATAAACCCTGATTGGATAACTCGTCGATTTCTTTTGCTGCAAGCTGAGATTTTTCAGCTAACTTTTTGATTTCGGCGGCAACTACTGCAAATCCTTTTCCTTGCATGCCATAGCGCGATGCTTCAATAGAAGCATTGATTGCCAATAGGTTTGTTTGTTTAGCTATTTCGCCAACAATCGAAATCTTTTCCACAATGTTGTTCATCGATTGGATTAATGCTCTTGTCGATTCATTCCCTACCTGAATTCCTTTTGCGGCCTGCAAGGCTATTTTTTCGGTTTCCTGCGCATTTTTGGTGTTTTGTTGAATCCGGCTCAATACAAGTTCCATTGATGTCGAAATTTCTTCAGCCGAAGATGCCTGATGGTTTGCGCCATCAGCAAGCTTTACCGACGAATTAAGTAAATCCATACTGCTTTCAGCAATCGTGTCGGAGCTTTGAATGATCTCACTTATGATTTTGGTGAGCTTCGCTGCCATAATCGATAATGATTCTGCCAGATCACCAATTTCATCGTTTTGTCCTATAGATAATTGTGTATTGAGGTCGCCAGCAGAAATCGATTTTGCAAACTCAACACCCTTTACAATTGGTCCACTGATTTTTACAGCAATAAAATAGATAATGAGATATAAGAAAAATAGTCCAAATATGCCGGCAATAATAGTCTTAGCTAAAACTTCGCGAGCTTCACTCAAAATAACTTTTGTTGGCACTTCAATGCCAATAATCCAATTGGTATCCTTATTGCCAATCATGATAGGTTCAAATGAAACAAAATACTCCTTCCCCGAAATTGAGTTTTTGTAAGTGAACGATTTATTGGAGCTCAAATTATTACCCAAGGTCTCGTTTTTAAATATCATCGAGTCTTTAGCAAGTGAGTTAATAAAATTCTTCCCGGTGAGCCACGTGTCGGTATGTGCAACAATAATTTTATTCTCGGAGATCATATAGGATGTAGCTTCTTCATATGGCTTTACGCTGGCAATAAGCTGATTCATGTGTGAAAGAGAGATGTCAATTCCTACCATGCCTTCAAACTGTCCGGCTTCATTCTGAATTGGAGTAAGCAAGCTGGTCATCAAAATGCCTTTCATTTCTTTGGTGGCCTGATCGTAATAAGGGTTGACAATTGTCTCTTTATTTAATTTGCGAACCTGATAATATGTGCCGGTAAGTTCCTGGTTGGTGGTATCCTCTATGGCTTTTTGATTAATGATTTTACCTCCCTCACGGAAAAACCCATTATAGAATCGACCATTTTTCTTTTTGTAGTCCTTGTTAAGAGCTTTTAATTCCCAATAAACTCCAACTGATAAATATTCGGGATGTTTTTCAATATTACTGGATAATAAATCATCAAAAAAAACGTCACGATTTTGCAGGTTCAGCTTTTTGTAGTTTTCGAAAACATTTTTCAAAGTTCTTGCCGATTCCATTATCACACTTAATTCTTCCGAAATTTTGTTTTCATATTCCCGAGTCGAACTTTTTACAATCTCAACTGAGTTACGATACGTAATTTCTTTTAAGCGATAACTGATATACCCGATTGTTATACAGTAAATTATAGTTGCAGCACTGAGAATGTATACATTCAGCTTCAGTTTCAGGTTAAATCGACCCCGGCTCATAAATTTGGAAATTAAGATTGAATTGACGGCTTGTTTTGGATCGATGAATAAAACCGATCATGAACTTTGACTAAGTTAGAATTATTATTTCAAATTCAAAAAATGCACCGAAAGTTCCCTTTTCGGAGATCATAAAATTAGCGATTGTATTCGATTTCCCAGTTAAATTTTCTGTAACAAACTTTCATGCAAATCTTCGAATCCGAAATCTTTTTTCGGTATTTTGCACCTATGATTGTTGAACAGCTTTTTGCCGATGTTATTTTGCCATTACCACTTGATTACCACTTTACTTATCGGGTGCCCCCGGCTTTTCAGTTTCGCATAAAAATCGGAACCCGTGTCATTGTGCAATTTGGCAAACGCAAGTTCTTTTCGGCTTTGGTTTATAAGCTTCATCAAAACCTACCATCAGGCGAGTTCGAAATTAAAGATATTGATGCCATTCTGGACGATGAACCAATCATTGGTGAAAATCAGTTGCAGATCTGGGAATGGATAGCAAATTATTATTGCTGCACCCTTGGAGAGGTCTATAAAGCGGCGTTGCCAACTGGCCTGAAGTTGGAGAGCCAGACCAAAATTAGCCTGAATCCCGATGCAATTATTACAGAAGATTTAACTGATAAGGAAACTGCTGTTGTACTCTTGCTAGAAAGTCGGAAGACGGCAAGTATTCAGGATTTGAACCAATTTCTGGGACAACAATCGTCGTTCGCCATTCTGAAATTATTGCTCGAAAAAAATGCTGTGATTGTTGAAGAGCAGATGCGCGAAAGCTATAAGCCGAAGCTCGTTTCAATGGTCAGGTTAAATCCTGAATGTCAATCAGAAGAAAAGCTGAATGTAATGCTTGATTTGCTTTCCAGAAAGGCGAAAAAACAGGAACAACTCCTGAAGGTTTTTCTGAACGAAACTATGTTAGGCGATGTGAATTTGTCGGAAATCGCAAAAAAAGATTTGCTTGAAATAGCCGATGCTTCTGATGCTGCGCTAAAAGGATTAGAAGAAAAACAGGTTTTGGAAGTATTTCAGAAAGAAATTGGTCGCATCAATCGTATTCATACTGCCGATTTGTTGATTAAAGAACTTTCGGCACCACAGCAAATTGCACATGATGAAATATTAGCTCAATTTGAAACTCAGCAAACCGTTTTGCTCAACGGCGTAACTTCGAGCGGCAAAACCGAAATTTATATTCGGTTGATTGAAGAACAACTTAAATTGGGCAAGCAGGTTCTTTACCTTGTTCCT
>JBBQXI010000134.1:0-9379 GCA_038209805.1 Bacteroidales bacterium
CATATTCAATCGTTTCTATGCTGTCAAATTCAATACAGTGCTGAATACAATGGAATATTTTGCTTGACATTTTTTCGGAAAAACCAACCTCAAAAATTGAATTGCCAATAATGTCATCAGGTTTTATTTTAAGAGCCTCAGACGCTTTGAACACGAAATCTACATAAACTCCCTCCTTATCAATAATAAAGAACAAGTCAGGAATAGCTTCTAAAAGTACCTGATAACGTAATTTGTTTTCTTCTAGCTCGTTTATCCGGCGTTCTTTTGATGTTACATCTATAAATAAGCTAATGATTTGATTGTTGGAGATTTTAAAGGTGTTGACTTCAAAATATTTGTCCAGACGTTCGAGATAAAACGAAAAGTGATTTTTTTTGGAGTGAAGATATTCTTTGTTCCAGTCAAATGAACCTCTAAATATTTTAGGAAATACATCATCAGCCGGATTGTCTTTTAATTCGCGCGATGTTATCTTAAAAAGCCGTTCAAATGCCAGATTCGTTCTGCGAACTTCCAGATGAGAGGGTGTCCCAAATTCATCTTTGACTATTTCGAGATGCATCATTCCCTGCGGAAGGTTTCTAATGGTTTGATTGATTATTTGTTCTGTATTTTCTTTCTGCTCAATTAATAAGCTAATTGTATTTTGAAACCTCCATGAAAGCAAGAGTGAAATCAGAAAATAAATGGAAAGAGTTATGAACGGATTGGTGTATACCGCATTCGATTGCCATTGAAAGTGAAATAATACATCGATTAGTCCTGCCTGATAGGTATGAAATAGGAGAGTTATCAATGAGATTGTATAAAATAAGATCAAGTCTCTTTTCTTATCACTGAAAATAAGAAAAAACAGGAAAAATGGAATTAATGCCCACAAGGTATTTAGTACCGACAAGTGAGTCGGTATAATTGCAAATGAATTAGAAATAAAGAAAAAATAAGGTAAAATAGGAACTAGAAGGAAGATGTTTATAGCCCAGTTTGCGCTAATATAGCGGAGTCCATAAAATGCAAGTCCAAAAAGAATGATTATTGATACATCGCCAGCCAGGCATTCGTTTGCTGAATAGCCAATCAAGTCGAGCGTAAACATTGTCAGCCCGGTCAATAACCCAAGTGCGATAAACACATGAATGCCAATGATTTTTAGAATGTCATTTTTGGCTTCAACGTTATACTGGCTGGTAATTGATTTAGTTATGGCTTTTAACATGAAATTACATAATCATTCAACTTTTACGAGGCAATAAATATAGCAAAATTTAGATTCCAATTTTGTTTAGTGAAATTTATGCAAAAAAGGAAAGGTGATTTTTATTAGTATTTAAAATGTTCAGATAGTTTAGATTTGCCAACAAGAATTTATAAAATGTCAATATAACACTTTATACCATGTCAAAAGGATTTTTTAATATTCCGGACATTAAAAATGAACCCATCAAAAGCTACATGCCTGGGTCGCCGGAAAGAATCGAATTAAAGAAGATGCTCAATGATTTGAGATCAGTTGAGCTTGAACTCCCAATGATTATCGGGGGTAAAGAAGTTACTACTGACCACAGGGTGCGCATTTCACCTCCTCATGATCACAAACACACGCTTGGTTATTATTATCAGGGTGATGCATCACATGTTCAAATGGCAATTGATACAGCCATGTTAGCACGAGATAAATGGAATAGCATGTCATGGCATCACCGTGCAGCGATCTTTCTGAAAGCAGCCGATCTGTTTGCCGGACCATATCGCGCCAAAATTAATGCAGCAACCATGTTGGGTCAGTCGAAGAATGCTTTTCAGGCAGAAATTGATGCTGCATGTGAAATGGCCGATTTCTTTAGATATGGGGTTCGCTGTATGACAGATATTTACAAGATGCAACCCGAATCTGCACCTGGAATCTGGAATTACAATGAATTCAGGTCGCTTGAAGGCTTCATCTTTGCACTTACACCATTTAACTTTACTTCAATTGCAGGAAACCTTCCAGCAGCACCAGCTATGATGGGAAATGTTGTGGTTTGGAAACCTTCGAAAACTGCTGTTTATTCTGCCGCGGTAATCATGGAAGTTTTGATGGAAGCTGGTTTACCTGATGGTGTTATCAACCTGGTTTATGTTGGTGGACCAACCGCTGCCGATGTTATTTTTCAATCGCCTGATTTTGGTGGTATTCATTTTACCGGCTCAACAGGAGTATTTCAGGGAATGTGGAAAACAATAGGCGAAAATATTCAGAAATATAAATCATATCCAAGAATTGTTGGCGAAACTGGCGGAAAAGACTTCATTTTTGCCGATCCAACTGCCGATCCACAAGCTTTAGCTATCGCCATGTTGCGTGGTTCTTTTGAGTATCAGGGACAAAAGTGTTCTGCTGCGTCAAGAGCTTACATTCCTCGTAGCATTTGGGATGATGTTTGCACTCGTTTTGGTAATGAATTGGCAACCGTTAAAATGGGACCTCCTGAAGATTTTACCAATTTTATAAATGCAGTAATTGATGAATCGTCATTCGATAAATTGGCCGGTTTTATTGAACAGGCAAGAAAAGATACCGATGCTGAAGTTCTGTTTGGTGGAAAATGTGATAAATCGGTTGGCTACTTTATTGAACCAACAGTAATACTGGCAAAAACACCAGATTATATTACCATGGTTGAAGAATTGTTTGGACCAGTATTGACCATATTTGTTTATGAAGACGAAGATTTGGATCTGACACTCAATATTCTTGACAAAACTTCAATCTATGCATTGACTGGTGCAATCTTCTCTCAGGATCGATATAATATTGAACGAATTACTAAACGGTTGGAGAATGCTGCCGGTAATTTTTATATCAACGATAAACCTACTGGTGCAACTGTTGGACAGCAGCCGTTTGGTGGGGCTAGAGGTTCTGGCACAAACGATAAAGCAGGTTCGATATTTAATTTCCTTCGATGGACATCAATCCGGACGATTAAAGAAAATTTTGTATCGCCAAAGAGTTATACTTATCCAAATTTCGCCCCTGATAAGGAATAAATTAAATTTTAGAGGAAAAGGAGATGAATTTTTTCATCTCCTTTTTTTTTGTGCCGGAAAATCCTATTTTTGTTTAAAATCATTCCAATGGATGCCAAAGAATTAGGATCAAAAATTGTAAAATCAATCATTAATAAATTCACGATTGTATTAGCTGCTTTCGTTGTTTGGGTTATGTTTTTTGATGACAACAATTTAAGGCAACACCAAAAAAATCTTCAGGAACTTGCCATGCTTCAGGAGCAGGTTAGCTTTTATAAGCATAAAATTGAGGCTGATAAGCGTAAACTAATTGAATTGCAAACCAATGACGAGAACCTTGAAAAGTTTGCGCGTGAACAGTTCTTTATGAAAAAGGCAAATGAAGAAATCTACGTTATTGTTGAGGAAAATTAAAAATTAAGACATCTAAATCTTTAATTTCTATTCCTGTAGTTTATATTATCCACTATTTATTAGCTTTTTTTTACTCTTTGGATGTGTGCAAAGTGCTTATGTCTAGTTAATTGATTAAATTTAGTTGAAATTCGTCTGTTTTTTTTGATAAAATCGGGAGTTTTACTATATTTCTTCAATCAAGTTTGACCGATGAAACGAGCATGCTTATAAAATAATCTACAGGGCTGGAAATTACCAATCACAATAATCAGCAAAACCTTGATTTTGTGTATGCGAGTTCCATGAGAATGTTCTGATTTATTAATCGAGACAACATTATTTTCGAATGAGAATAAATACAAACATATTCCGGATAGAGACCAATCATATTCCTCCGAAACAGGGTAATATACTGATTGCTGAACCCTTTTTGTCTGGAAGCTATTTTAATCGGTCGATAATAATTTTGGCAACTTGCAATAAAGATGGTGCAGTAGGTTTTATCCTGAACAAAAAGGTTGATTTCCCGGTAGAAGATCTTTTTGTTGATTTTCCTGATTTTGATTCAGAAGTTCACATTGGAGGTCCTGTTGGTACCGATTCCATTTATTTTATCCATACTCTTGGTAGTTTAATCCCTGAAAGTATTCATATTAAAGATAATCTATATTGGGGTGGCGATTTCGATACACTCAAAACCCATATTAAACTCGGTCTTGTTGATCATTCACAGGTTCGTTTCTTCTTGGGCTACTCCGGTTGGGATGCAGGTCAGCTTGAAGAGGAAATTAATGAGAATTCATGGCTGGTGGCCGAAACTTCGGAGGCTGATCTGATGAATATTGATGAAAATGAGATGTGGGCTAAATCGGTACGTGCCATGGGTGGTAAATATACCATGTGGGAAAATTTCCCTGAAAATCCTTCGCTTAACTGAAAATAAGCTGATTAAATAAGTCCGTTATTTTCCGGATTGTATTATTAAAATACCGTTTATCTTCGAAGCCAATTACCCAACGTATTCCTTTTATTGAATTTACAATTAATATTTCTTCAGCTTCGTAGAGATCCGACTGCGTTATCCCTTTACTATCGGAATAATCAAGCTTTAGTTTGTTGAAAATATCAAGTATCAGTGGTTTTGTAATATCCTGATAAGCACCTTGTTCACTGCTTGCACCTTTGACCGTTTTTCCTTTAATTAGATAAATGTTTGACTCATAAGTTTCAATAATCTGATCAGATGTATTGACCAAAAAAAGCTCATCGGCAGTTGATTCCTTCTGGTGACTTTTTGCAATATCCCAAAAAATTTCTGAACCTAAAGACAGGTGCGAAAGTGATGAGATTGATTTCTTTATTGGTTCGAAAATTTCAGTATATAAGCCTTTTTCATTCAACTCATAGCCAACTGGATCTGTTTTTTCTGATTGTATCGTGAACTGAACTTTTTGCCCTGAAAATCTGAGTGTAAGTGTTAATATGGCACCTAAATAGTGTTTGTTTTTAGTCAGCGTGCGCTCAAGTTGTCGTTTCAAGACAGTACCATTATTTTCTGTGAATTCAGAAAATGATTGATTGTAAAGGAAAAGCTTGAGTCTTATCAAATCAAGTGTTTCGTTGAAAAATGGGAATGATGACCGTATTGCCCTGATTTTTTCCGTAAAATGTATTGCGTCTGATTCAACCAGCGAAATCTGATATTCTTCAGTGGACACAAATGTTCCGTCGACTAAAATGTATTTGCCTTTGCTCATTGGTTCAGGAATGAGAGGTATGGAAACATATTTTGGTTTGGGACGTTTTGAATTCCCTGAATTCCGGCTTTTTCGGCGGCATCCATATCCGACTGGCTGTCGCCAATAAAGTACGAATCAGGCTTGCTGATTTTATATTTGGCCATAAGTTTTTCAATCATCAGCGAATTGGGTTTCCGGCACAGGCATTTTTCAACTTCCGGATGATGAGGGCAAAATGCAATTTCTGTAATTTCAATATGATCGGCCTTGAATGTCTGAATCAGCTCGGCGTGAAGTTTCAGAGTGTCATCTTTCGTGTATAATCCTCGCGAAATGCCTCCCTGATTACTGACAATAAATAGCAAAAATCCTTTCTGCAAAAGTATCTTCAGATTTTCGCTGACACCATCAATAAGCAAGAGTTGATCCGATTTCCAGATGTAATAATGCTCATTGTTATCGATTAGAACACCGTCTCGATCCAGAAAGATTGCCTTGTTCATTGTATCAATCTGAAGAGTTTATCCAGAAAACTTTCGAATAGTTGAGGATTGAGCAATATCGGAAAAATAAAACCAAACAAAGCGCCCAAGAAGTGTGCGTCGTGGGCAACATTGTCTTTTTGTTTTGTACTCATCTGGTACGAATAAACCAGGTAGAGTCCGGCAAACACAATTCCAGGTATTGGTAGAATGCCAAAGAAATAAATCATGTTCCATGGATCAAAGAAAATCGCTGCGAAAAGTACGGCTGAAACGGCCCCGGATGCACCAACCGAATTGTAAAAGTAGTTGTTGCGGTGTTTGATTAATGCGTAAATATTTGATACCAGAATGCCTCCAAAATACAAAAGGAAATAATCCAGGATTGCATTATTTCCGAAGTTAAATTTGAAATAAGCTTCAATCGCTTGTCCAAACGAGAACAGCACAATCATGTTCACAAACAAATGTTCCCAGTTTGCATGAATAAAGGCATGGGTTATCAGTCGGTGATATTCTTTCTTGTGGACAATTTTACTGGCATTAAACTGCAACTGATCCATCAGTTTAGGCGATTTGAAGGCAGCGTATGAAACAGCTACGGTGATGACAATCAGAATTATAGTCATTTGCGAATGGTTTAATGTAAAATGCGGTATATCATTTCTCGTTGAAGGTCGGCTGACGATGCCGAGATATTGCCAAATCCTTTCGATTTCATATCGTACTCACGCAGAATACTTATAATTTCGACCAGTTTTTTGATGTTGTAGTTTTTTGCTGCTGCCACATACGTCTTCACGAAAAACGGATGCACCCCAAGCACCGAAGCCACATTGTTTTGCGATTTATCTTCCAGAAAATGATAATTCAGTATTTTGGAAAAATAGGAGAACAACGATGAAATAACGACCGGAACCGGATTGGATGACGGATTGGCTCCGAAATAGTTGATGATGCGGTTGGCCTTCAGCAAATCGCGTTCGCCCAATGCATTTTGGAGTTCGTACACATTAAATTCTTTGCTTATTCCGATATTTTTTTCGATGTGATCGGGAGTGATTTGAGTTCCGACGGGTAACGAAATAATCAGTTTGTCCAATTCATTGGCTACTTTGCTCAGGTCTGCTCCCAAAAATTCTGAGATCATGGCCGCAGCCTGTGGCAAAATCGTGTACTGTTGACTTTTCAGATAAGTTGAAATCCAGGTTGGCAGCTGGTTGTCGTAAATTTTCTTCGACTCGAACAGCACTCCTTTCTGATCCAACAGTTTCGGGAATGTCTTCCGTTTGTCTAAGGTTTTGTATTTGTAGTTAATAACCAGAATTGTTGAATTCAACGGGTTTCTGGCATAAGTTTCTAATTCCTCAATTTTCTTAATATTCTGGGCTTCGCGAACAATAATCACTTGGTAATTGGCCATCATCGGAAACCGGCGGGCATTGGCAATGATTGTATGAGGCTCGGTATCTTTTCCGTAAAGTACCGTTTGATTAAAACCTTTTTCAGCTTCAGTCAATACATTGTCGGCAATATAGTCGCTGATTTTATCAATGAAATACGTTTCTTCTCCCATCAGGAAATAGATGGGATGGTATATTTTTTTTTGAAGGTTGCTGATTATCTCTTCGAAAGTCATTCTCGTTTCAGGTGTTAAAATTTCAGGTGTTTAACCGATTCTCCGTTATTTTTTATTTCAAGCAAGGCATCAATTCCTGTTTCCAGATGCTCCTGAACGAAGTTGTTCGATACAATTTGATCGCTGGCGGCAGTTTTTACTCCATCCGAAATCATGGGTTGGTCGGATACGAGAAGCAGAGCTCCGGAAGGAATTTGGTTGCAGAAACCTACGGTGAATATAGTAGCGGTCTCCATATCGATGGCCATTGCTCTTGATTTTTCGAGGTATTTTTTGAACCGATCATCATATTCCCAAACACGTTTGTTCGTGGTATAAACAACACCGGTCCAGTAATCGTGCTTCCTGTTTCTTATGGCAGTCGAAACAGCCCGTTGAAGATTAAATGCCGGAAGTGCCGGGATTTCGGGTGGTAAATAGTCGTTCGAGGTTCCCTCGCTGCGAATGGCGGCTATCGGAAGAATGAAATCGCCAAGTTGATTTTTTGCTTTCAGCCCACCACATTTCCCCAAAAATAGTACTGCTTTTGGATGGACGGCGCTCAATAAATCCATCATGGTTGCGGCATTAGGGCTTCCCATCCCAAAGTTGATGATGGTGATTCCTTCGGCGCTGGCATTGGGCATGTTCTTGTTTTCACCAACTACCGGAACTCCGAATTTTTTGGCAAACATGTCCACATACATGTGAAAATTGGTCAATAGAATCAGATCATCAAATTCATCCAACGGCCTTCCGGTATATCTTGGAAGCCAATTTTCAACAATTTCTTCTTTTGTCTTCATAAAAAAGTGTCTAAAGTTCGGAGTTCGGAATGACTAGAGATACATCCGAAGGAATTTTAGGCACTTCGAACTTTAGGCACTCCCAACTTTTTTTCTATTTTTACAAAAATACAAACTTTGTTGGCATCGTCATGCAAAAACTGAATTTGCCCGAATATTCTTTCCGGATCAAAACTACGGAAGGTAAATCATTTATTTTTGATTCGCTTCGAAAGAAATTTGTACGCCTTACTCCTGAAGAATGGGTTCGCCAGAATTTTGTTCAATTTCTGATAACGGAGAAGAAATATTCAGTTTCGTTAATTGCTGTTGAGGCCGGAGTAAAAGTGAATAATAACCCACAACGAGCCGATCTGGTCATTTACAATCGCTCAGGAAATCCTTTATTAGTTGCCGAATTCAAGGCTCCTGAAGTGAAAATCAATCAGCAGACTTTTGATCAGATTGTGCGATACAATATGCAGCTCAGAGTACCTTTCCTGATTGTTAGTAATGGGTTGCAACACTTTTGTTGCCAAATCAATTATGACGATAATTCGTATGCCTTTCTTCCTGAAATCCCTGAATTTGCTGAGATAATTTAATCCTAAGCTTGCTTCTGAAGGATCAGTCCCATGCGACCTAATGCCAGATCGAAGGTCGGAGTGATATTATTTGGACCAATTAATGCTGGAATTCCACCTTTTTCGAGCTCTTCATATACTTCGGGCTGAACTCCTGAAAGAATAATTTGTATCCTCCTGGATTTTAGATCTTTTAGTGTCTGTTTTAGGTTGCGCAAACCAGTGCCATCAATAAATGGCACATGCCTCATTCTGATAATTACCACTTTTGAATTGTGGCTGATGTCTTTCAACGTTTCTTCGTATCGACGTGCGGCTGCGAAAAAGAATGGTCCGCTGATTTCGAAAATTTCAACTCCTTTCGGGATGTCAGCATAATTTTCCAAAGCATCTGACTCGGTTTCCAGTGGAACAACTTTACTTAGACTAGCCATGCGCTGCATAAACAGTAATGACGATAGAACCACCCCAACTTCAATGGCAACAGTTAAATCGACAAATACGGTCAGGATAAACGTACTGAGAAGTATGAAAATGTCGTATTTGTGACCTTTCAGAATCGAGTAGAATGACTTCATTTCGCTCATGTTGTAGGATACAACGATCAGAATTCCGGCCAGACACGGCATTGGAATCAATAGCGCCCATTTTCCGAAAACCAACATGATTAATAATAGCGTAACTGCATGAATGATACCTGCAATTGGTGTGCGGCCGTTATTTTTGACATTTGTCGCAGTTCTCGCAATGGCTCCGG
>JBBQXI010000135.1:0-9364 GCA_038209805.1 Bacteroidales bacterium
TTTCGGCCAGTAACGCCAGTTTTAAATATCAGAATTTGCCTGAAAGTGTTCAGGATATTATGGTTTCGGCCCAAATTACCAAACCTGAAGGCGATTTGAATTTACTGAAAGTGAATGTTGAAAAGGCTCACGCATCGATAAAAAATAATCCGATGGATTTGCGTTTGCTGGTGACCGAACCAATGACCGATCCGAATATAGATGCTTCGTTTTCTGGAACCATTGATTTTGCTTCGCTGAAACAAGCCATTCCAATTGATAGTATGGATATTACCGGAATCCTAAAAGCCAAAATGCAGATGGCTGGTCGGATGTCGTCTATTGAAAAACAGGAATATGAAAAGTTCCAGTCGAGCGGGGAGGCAACAATTCAGAATTTCAGAATACAGAGTAATCAGTTGACCAAACCGCTTGAAATCAGCCAGGGACAAGTAAAAGCGAATACCAAGCAAATTAATATCGAGCGTTTTGATGCCAAAGTAGGGCAGAGTGATTTTTCACTTCAGGGAAATGTGAGCAACTACCTGGCCTATATGTTTAAAAATGGGATATTAAAAGGCGATTTTAACCTGAAATCTTCGTTCTTGAATTTTTCGGAATTGTCGAATATTCAGAAACCTGCAGCACAACCTTCAGCCAAAGCGGCGCCTGTTGCAACTACCGATTCGGTGGCTTCCTTTCAGGTTCCTAAAAATCTTGATCTGAGTTTTCAGTCTTCGGTTCAAAAGGCAGTTTACGACAAAATGCCAATCAACAACATCAATGGGTTGGTCAAGATTAAAGATCAGAAAATGGATTTGACCAACCTGACCATGGAAATGCTTCAGGGAAAGTTGGCGATTAATGGATCGTACACCAGCAACAAAGAAAATAAGCCGCTTTTCGACTTTAAACTCGACATGCAAAACATCGACTTGCCAACAGCTTATCAATCGCTCAGTACGATGAGGCACTATTTGCCAATCGCAGCCAGAAGTCAGGGCAAAATCTCTACGCAATTTGGCCTTTCAGGAACGATGAACGAAAAAATGAACATTGTACCTACCAGTCTGAATGGGCTGGGCGTTTTCAATACCCAAAACCTGATGATTATTGATTCTCCGGTGTTCGATCAGATTCGTGGAATCATCAAGAAAGAGAAACTTAAAAACGTAAAAGTTGAGAATTTTACAGCCAAATTCCAGTTCGAAAATGGAGAGTTGAAAATGAACCCGTTTAAAACCAACATTGCCGATCAGCAGGCAACTATCTATGGAAGTCTTTCAGCAGCCCGTGAAATCAACCTGAACATGGATTTTGTAGTCAACCGCGAGGATTTGGGTGCTGACATTAATAAGGGACTTGACATTTTACCGGGTTCGCAGAATATTAAATTGATCGATGCCACTGTTATTCTGAATGGACCGCTGACGAAACCTGTAGTTTCGCTCGATTTAAGCAAAGCTCGCGCTCAGATTGAGCAACAGGTGAAAAAAGCTTCGGTTGAGGACCTGAAAGGATCAGTAAAGAAAATCGGAGACGAACTGAAGAAGTTATTCAAATAGGAAAAGGTCATTAGTCATTTGGAAAGAATTTTTCTAGTGACTAATGACCTTTTCTTGTTTCTTCAGGAACGGCATAATACTCAGCATGCCAGCAACAAAATAAGTAATTCCGGTAACCATAAGAGCAGTTTGTAGGCTGAAAGTGTCGGTGAGGTAACCCAAAATCGGACCAATGGCAGCAAAAATGATGCGTATTTCCAGGTTCCTGACTGATAAAATGGTTGCCCGTACTTTCGAGTCGGTGTATTGATTAATTTGATCTTTCAGCACCGGAGTGGCGATTCCGCGAACCATATAAAAGCCAAACAGAATAGCGATTCCGGCAATGCTTATTTCCAGCGAAGTGAGGATAAATCCAAGCGAAATAAAAATCACGATAAAAAGTAGCGTTTTTTTATTTCCGAGAAGTCGCTCGATCCGGTACGAATACATCGAGAAAACTCCGGCTGATAGGTTGAGTAGAGTCCATAAAATTCCAAATACCGAAATGGGTACTTTTGCTTCTTGAAAATAGGGTTGAACAAACCAGGCATAAGTTAAAGTGGCCGCCCCGGTGAACGACGAAATCATGATGGCGCTGCGCATTTCCCTTTGCTGATAGGTAAGTTTTACAATCGACAGAATTTCTTTCATTGTAAGCTTAATTCTTTCCTGAATGTGCTGTGGCTCTTTCAGAAAAAAGGCCGCTGGGATGGCAATTGCCGCAACAAATACTTGAAAATAATACGGAGTCCGAAGGCTGAATGTGGCCAATAATCCACCGGCAACGCCAGCCAGAGCTTCCGCAAAGTTTCCGGCTGAAGTTATCCTTCCTTCATGTTTAATGTATTCCTCTTCACGGTTCTCGGCTTTAAGCGAATCGTAAAGTAGGGCAGAGTCAGCTCCTGAAATGAAGCTGAAGCCGATACCCAAAATGACTTCGGCAATCGCAAAGCTGGCAAAGTTGGCAGATGCGCAGTAAATTCCAATCCCAATTGTTCCCAGTATTGCACCCAAAAGGAGCGTTCGTCTACATCCCCAAACATCGGCCAGATAACCGGAAGGCAACTCGGTGGCTACCATGGCGATGGAATATATGGATTTAAGTATGAAAATCTGCGACATGGTCAATCCGTTTTCCTGATAAAAAAGGACAACGATTGGCATCACCAGATTAAACCATTTGGCAATTTTAATGAGATATAACTGAAGTATGTTTGCGGGAAGTTTTTTGTATATCATCGACTGCAAAAATAGAAAATGCAACGGATAAAATCTTTATTTTGAAAAGACTGAAATCAAAGACCAAATCCTTTTTGATCAAAGCGTCCACCTTACATTTATAAGCAACAGTCCGATATATTTTTATACAAAATTAGTTACGGAATTAATTAAGCTTTTGGATTTTGTAGTCGCCGGTGTTAACGACTTCTGATTTTGTGTTGACAGACTGAACCTGCATAAACATATTTTCAGTTCCATCTTTATCAAAGTCTGTCATTTCCATTACATAGCCAAATCCATCGGGCATGTCATTCATTTCATTTCCTAAGATTTTGGAGAAATTTTTTAAATAGGTTGTATAATCAAAATCAAGTGAATTTGTAAACCAAATTAACGATTTCCCTTCCAAGGTGGAAGTCTCGTACTCTTTACATGAATATCCTGCGATGGATTTTGTTTTTCCGGTTGGGTGAAAAGAAAAGTTGGAAGGTTTGTTGTCTGTAGATTGTATTTTGTTTCCCTTGCCAATTTTCTGAAGAAAATCCAGAGACATTGGTTGAAGTGTCTTTTTCTTTGTGTCAATCATTAGCATAGAGTTGTTTGCAAAATCATATAATATCATCGTATTCGTGTTTTTATCTGTTTCTATCATTATGGCATCATCAGCATAATAATGTACCATAGTTTGTTCCTGGGCTGCTTTCCCGTTTTTGAATGTCTGATAATTTATTTTGGCATTCAGGGGAAAGGAATAGGTATTTTTATACTTGGCGTCAGTCATACCTCCCATGATTGATTTCATCATTTCATTGGCCCTATCGGATGTTATTTCCGTATTTTCATGAATGGTGCTTTCATTAGTAGAGGCGTTTTTCCTGAGCATATCAGTTGCATCTATTTTTAGTGAATCATAAGCTTGATCGACCTTTTTGTCGACAGAATTTTCCACATCTTTCTGAACTTTTTGTTTGAGTTTGTCTTGAACTTTTTTTTCAAGGTTTTTTAAAAGCTGGGCTTCTGCGGGTTGCTTGCAGCAGAAGAGGATAAGAAGTAGAATTACTTGTTTCATAATGTTTGTTTTTTGATGCTTGATACCCAAATTACAACAATTTATGAAGAAAAATTGTTGATTTTGGACAGACTTTCTATCATAACAGCTACTACTTTATTGAAATAAAAATAATCCTGACATTTTGAGAAAATGCTTTGAATTATCGATCATATTAATTAGTTTACTGCTTTTTACGAAAAGATTGATAAAAGTTTTTTCATTCTTAATTATTTAAAATATATCAAAAAAAATGAAGTTATTTATCCCCCAAAACTACCAGCCTTTATTGGATGTGAATCAGACAGAAAAGGCAATTAAACTTGTTAAAGACAGTTTTCAGCAAGATTTAGCTTCTGAACTGCGCTTGCGTCGCGTTACTGCACCCTTGTTCGTCATGAAAGGTACCGGAATCAATGACGATCTAAACGGAATTGAACGGCCAGTGTCATTTCCAGTTAAAGAGTTAGGTGATAATCTGGCCGAAGTAGTGCACTCGCTTGCCAAATGGAAACGAATGACTTTGGCTGATTTGAATATTAGTAAAGGTTATGGCTTGTATACTGATATGAATGCTATTCGTCCTGATGAGGAACTTTCCAATATTCATTCGCTCTATGTCGATCAATGGGATTGGGAAAGGGTAATCTCAGAAGATGAACGGAATTTGGATTTTCTGAAAAAGATTGTTCGAAAAATATATTCAACTTTTTTACGTACCGAGTTTATTGTGTCCGAAAATTTTCCACAGATCCAACCTATACTTCCAGAGGAAATAACGTTCATCCATTCTGAAGAGTTGGAAGAACAATATCCCAATCTTACACCAAAAGAAAGAGAACATGAAGCTACTAAAATGTATGGGGCAGTATTCATTATTGGAATTGGAGGATTACTTCCGGGAGGAGAAAAGCACGATGGACGTGCTCCTGATTATGATGACTGGACTACGCCAACTGTAGGTAATCGCAAAGGGATAAACGGTGATATTCTGGTTTGGAACCCTGTAATGGAAACATCGCTTGAATTATCGTCGATGGGAATCCGTGTAGACAAAGATGCTCTCTTGAAACAATTGGAAATTACAGGAACCGAACAGCGTAAAAATTTATACTGGCATGCGCGATTGCTCAATGGCGAACTTCCACTTTCAATTGGCGGAGGTATTGGTCAATCGCGTTTATGTATGTATTTTTTGCGAAAAGCTCACATTGGTGAGATCCAATCGAGTATTTGGCCTGATGAAATGAAAACTATCTGTAAGGAAAATAGCATTGCATTGATCTGAAAAATACAATGAAACCGCTAATTTCAGAACTCTGTGGAGTGAATATAACATTCTGAAAGTTTTTGTTATAAATCATGGTGAAAGGTTAACAAAAATTGATATATTTGCAGCCGCTAAAAAGGATGTCTCGGTAGCTCAGCTGGATAGAGCAACGGCCTTCTAAGCCGTAGGTCTTGGGTTCGAATCCCAACCGGGATACTGGATGGGACAAGTCCGAAACTGATGGATTTGTCCCGTTTTTTTTGCCTTTTATTTTGCTGTTTATCAGTGAAATGAGGATGATCGCTTCATTGATTCGAGTGGTTCGATATTGAAATCCGTCGTAAGTCAGTTTTTCCGGGAACATCGAACCAATTATCTTTCTTTTTTGAGTTATTGTCCCATTTTCGTACAAAACATCCAGTCGGGAAATGCTGCTGATAGCCTTATCCCATAAAGGTTCAATATTGGTGATATCTGTTACTGAGCCTGCTAATTTAGCCTCCAGTCTGTTTATCCGTTCCTCACTTTCGGATTTTATTGTGCGGTAATCTTCAGCTTCAATGTCTCCACTAAGCAACAGATCTCTTGCTTTTGAAATTCTTTTGCTGGTTTCTTCCAATTGCATTTTCAGTTGCTGAACTTCGTCGTGCTGGGTGTGTGTTTTATCCTTATAAACGCTAACAATTACCTCTTTGAATAATTGAAGACGGGGCAATGGTTGTACATACTTCCGGATTTCATCTACAATTTTTATATTGACATCCGGTGCTTTATAACGAATACCACATTCTGAACTGCAATGATAATAATAGTAATGCAGATTACGCCCTTTTGATGCACTTCCTGAAAGCATCCTTCCGCATTTGGGACATATCAGGAAACCCCGTAAAGGAAGGTTGTCGTCAACTACAATTTTCGTACGCATTGCTTTTTTACGTCCATTTAATACATTCTGCACATCAAAAAACATATTTTCAGATATTAACGGCTCATGTTGTCCCTGGACCGTACGGTTTTCTTCATCTTTATATTTTGGTATAAAAATTTTACCGTAATAAACAGGATTTCGTATAGCCGCCCAAAAATTGTTTTTACTACAGATTAACCCTTTTTTCTTCGACATTTTCCATATTTGTTCGGTATTGAATTTCCCGTTGGCCAGTTCATTGAAAGCCCAGCGCAAAATATCTCCTTGTTTTTCTTTGGGTGCGATGTATTTTTTTCCTGATTCTGTAATTTTATTTATATATCCTACAGGAGCCGGCCCCATCCAACGCCCTTCCTTTTTTGCACGTCTCATACCGTTAATCGTATTCAATGATCTTCTGTCATTTTCCACTTCGGGAGCTGCCAGATAAAAGGCCAACATCATCTTGTTTTCCGGTATGGATAAATCCAGTGGCTGTTCGATGGCCTGGGGTTCCACGCCAAGTCTCCGCAAAGTACTTATCATTTGGTAGGCATCCCCGGCATTGCGGCTGAACCTGTCCCATTTGGTAAACAGGATAAGGTCTGAATGCCCCCTGTGTTTTCGAAGGTCAACTAATAGTTTCGTCCAAGCCGGGCGGTTGAATGTTTTTGCGGAATGGTCCTCATAAACAACCTTTCTTACCTGTATGGAATTTATTTCACAATATTTCCGTAGTCTTTCGTCCTGATCTCGCTGCGAATAACCCCTGTCTGCCTGCTCATCGGTGCTTACCCGAATATATAAATCTGCAATTTTCATGATTTGATAATAAAAAAGGTGGAACTGTTTCTATAACTTATACCTGTAAATTTACAAAATTATGCCGTCTTATCCAGGTATTGATCAACGACAATACCAGCCATTTCATACAAAAAATTCAGTATGACCTTTGCCTGTTCTTCCGTGACTTCAATCCCGTCTTTTCTTAAAAGTTCCATCGCTTTTTCAGGTGGGATTCTCTCCATCTCTCTGCTTTCCATCTCTCACCTCCTGTTAATCAATATCGATAGTAAAATCCGGCAATGGAATTTTACTGTTTCCTGACACCCACAGAATCATTCTCAAATCAATAAATCCTGATGCCAGGTTTAAACATTAAACACGGACTGCATCATTTGTCAGTCATGCGTTCTCTTGTTTTCATGAATTAAAATTTACACCATAAAGCTAATGACTGAATTTCAAACCATCCTAATCAAAATATGATGAGGTTAGATAAAGCCCATTTTGCCTGTTTAACTTTGAACTATTGAAATTGGATAGCAGATTTCAACTATGCGATCAACGGATGAAACAAGAATGAATTTGGCAATGGATAAAAAATCCGGACAAGCCATAGAAAAGTCATTTAAAGCTCCGGATGAATTTGAAAAGAACAGGAAGTTTGCCTCGTTCCTGCAAACGGCAAGATGAACGGTTGTTAAACAACCGAATCTTGCCGCCCCACACTCGGAACTCGTGGGCGGGGGACACTGGTACGATAAAATGAGTTTGAAAACGATAAAAAGAGATGAGATGGGAGGAGAAAATTTAAACCGAACACGCATCATAGGGCTGCGCCTAACACCAGCTGAGTATGTAAAAATTGAACAAAAGTGGAAGGCGAGTACCTGCCGAAAGTTAAGCGATTATGTGAGGAAAAACCTTTTTGATAAGCCGGTAACCAGTTACTATCGGAACCAATCTTTAGATGATTTTATGTTAGAAATGGTACAGCTTCGGAACGAGCTTAACCACATCGGGAACAATTTCAACCAGGCAGTAAAGCGACTGCATACACTTAACCAGATTGCCGAATTCAGAAACTGGCTGATCACTTATGAAGTCGAAAAAAAGACACTCTTCAACAAGGTGGACGAGATCAAAAAACAGGTTCAAAAAATAGCAGAATCATGGTTACAGTAATTAAAACAGGCCATTCCATTCACCGCATCTTCAATTACAACGAGAACAAGGTAAAGACAGGAGTTGCTGAGTGCATCGGGGCTGGAAATTATCCGATTGATTCGGATAAGATGAACCTTTCAATGAAGCTGAACCGTTTCCTGAAACAGTTGGAATTGAACGAAAATGTAAAACGGAATAGCGTTCATATTTCCCTGAATTTTCATGCTACAGAAAGTCATTTCTCAAAGGAAAAGCTACTGGCCATTGCGGAAACTTACATGGAAAGAATCGGATTCGGAAGTCAACCTTATTTGGTTTATCAGCATCACGATGCCGGACATCCCCACATCCATTTGGTGACAACAAATATAGAGGCAGATGGCAAGCGGATCGACTTGCACCATCTGGCTATTCGAAAGTCTGAATCTGCAAGAAAAGCCATTGAAAAAGAATTTGGACTGGTCAACGCTGAAGCACAGAAAAAGCAGGAACAATACAAACTAAAACCTATATCTGTAACAAAGGCAATGTACGGCAAATCACAAACCAAAGTGGCGATTCAGAATGTGCTGGATGCTGTCTTGACGCCTTACAAATATGCAAGTCTTCCGGAACTGAATGCAGTGCTTAAACAATACAATGTAAAGGCAGAACGAGGCAGTGAAGACTCAAGGGTTTACCAGCACAACGGATTGCTCTACCGGATAATGGATGCAGACGGAAATCCGGTTGGCGTGCCGATCAAAGCGAGTCTGTTTTACAACAAGCCCACCCTCGAATTTTTGGAAGGGAAGTTTAAGGAAAATGAAGCGAAACGGATGCCGCACAAAGTGCGGATTAAGAATGCCATTGATATGTTTCTAACGAAGGAAAAGGTAACCCTTCAGGATTTGATCAAAGCATTGGAAAAGCAGGGTATTTATGTCGCCTTGCGCCAAAATGATAACGGTTTGATTTACGGCATCACCTATGTGGATCACCAAACAAAGTGTGTATTTAATGGGAGCGTTTTAGGAAAACAGTACAGTGCAAAAGCCATTCAGGAACGTTGCCAGCAAAAAACAGTTCCTGAGCAGAAGTTGCCTCCTCATTCAGCCCAGAAACCGATTGGGTTACAGCCTCAGGCTAAAGCCGTTGAGGCAGAAACCAAGGCGCATCCAAACGCCATGCAGATCGCTGTACATTTCAAAGAAATTGAAAATATATTGGATACTTTATTGCAAACGGATCATGCCTCAGATTACCTACCGTACCAGTTGAAAAGGAAAAGAAGAAAGCGGAAAAGAAAGAACCTGAATAACACCTAAATTGAGCGATTTACACCAAAAAGAGTAAAAGATAGCTTGCCTAATAAATTATTAATGAGTATCTTAGATGTGTAAGCAAGCAAAAAATACACATCACCAAATAGGTGGACAACACTATCTTTTATGGGAGCTAAG
>JBBQXI010000136.1:0-9342 GCA_038209805.1 Bacteroidales bacterium
ACCGAAACCTGGTATTATCAGTATAAAAGCACCATTTATTCTACACTCTATTGGCCATTATTGCTTGGTTTAACGCTTGGAGTAACAGTAATCACTTTTTATTAAAGAAAGAATTTACCAATGACCAATTTAAGTCTGAAACAAAAAAAAGCGATTATTTTATGGGGAGCTATCCTGATATCCTTTTATTTAATTGCAACAATAGTAGCTGCAACCATTGTTAGAAACGACAGAATTAGCTCCGAAAAGCATCATAAATACAGCTTGGATGCAAATTTTCAGGAGGCAGGCAGAACATGGGTAGACCCGGTTCTTTTAGCCAAAAGCCAGAAGAATGAAGCCACAAAAGTTGCTGTTGGTATGTATGTCGATCATATCGTTGATTTATCGACTTTGAATACCAACTGGACAGTTGATTTTTACATCTGGTTTCGCTGGAAAGATAAAAAAATACACCCGGGCGATACTTTTCAGATCATGGATGGCGAGATCATATCATCCAATCTGGTTGACTCGACCAGTACTGATGATGAACATTACGAGTTGTATCGAGTGGTCGCAAAAATTACCAAATTTTTTAATGTCATGCGTTTTCCGCTCGACGATCACATGTTAACAATACCGGTCGAAAACAAAGTTTATACCTGGCAACAGATGCAGTTTGTTGCAGACAGGGAGGTTTCCGATGTAAGTTCACGGGTAATACTTCCTGACTACACCATAACCAACACATTTTTAAGTACCAAACCACATCCGTATAAAACCAACCGTGGAGATCCCAGATACAAGTCTGATCGCATGATTATTTACGATCAGGTGATATACGGTCTGGAAATTAAGAGACCTGATTGGGGCCTTTATTTTAAAATGTTCCAGTCGATGTTTGCCTCAGTAGCCGTTGCACTTTTGGTATTTTTCATGAATCCGCAGGGCGATGGAAGAGTTGGTTTGGGAATTGGAGCTTTCTTTGCGGCAGTTGCCAGTAGTTACGTAACCACAACCGAACTGCCCGGAATCGGAATTCTTACGCTAAGCGATTTGATTAATATTTTGGGAATGACAACCATTTTTCTGAGTGTACTGTGCTCCATTATTGTCATGAAAGTTGCTGAAGATGACTCTAAACTGGGTCTGGCCAAAATTTTTGACCGATTGTCATTTGTGATATTTCTGGTAGGTTATAGTATTGCAAATATTGTAGTTGCCATGATGGCTTAATCGTGAAGCGGTGTACCTTATTCGGTTAAACAATCCAACCCTTCTGAACCAAGGGACAGATGCACCTTTCAATCCATTTAAAACGCTCAAGGGCATTTGAATTACTAAAATTTTGGCTACAATCAGCGTAGAGGTGCTGAAACAAGTTCAGTGTGAAGTTGCCACAAGAATTCGTTGACTTGACAACTCTAGTAGTTTGGGGTCTTTTCGCCAGGGAAACGGCTGGCCCATTCTTTCCAAAAGAGACCAATTTCTGATTTCATCTCTTTATGCAGCATCAGTATCCCGAATAAATTGGGAATCGTCATCAAAGCGATGGTAATTCCGGATAATGTCCAAATAATTGTTGTATCAGTAAACGATGCAAGGAAAAATCCAATCACATAAACAATCCGAAAATAAATGTCGCCTTTCACGCCAAATAGAAATATTGTTGCGCGTCCGCCATAGTACGACCATGAAATGGCTGTAGAAAAGGCAAATAACAAAATCCCAATCGAAACAATGTATCGGCCATAATCGCCAAACCAGCTTTCAGTAAAAGCCTCAGTTGTTAAGGCAGCACTGTGAATTAGTGACTTACCCTCAAATAATAGATTCTCAGTATTTGTAATTCTTCCGTTTTGTACCGGAATTTCGCCAGTCAAATTCTTTCCATTTTTCTGAACGATAACATCCTCGGCAAGTGAACGTGAATTAACCACTGTGACTTCGTTAGTAATATGTCCATCAGTAACCACTAAATTACCGGTAAACATATCCAGTTCTTGTTTTCCTGCAATATATTGATAAAGTGTGCTTTTTCCTTCTTGATTTTGATCGGTGTAAACTCCGTTCAAAATACTCATGTCTGAATATTGAAACTGATTATCAATTTTTTTTGACCAAACACCCGACGATAAAATAACCATTCCTGTCAGCATACAAATAATGATGGTATCAATGAATGGTTCGAGCAAAGCAACTAAACCTTCAGAAACGGGTTCGTGGGCTCTGGCAGCGGCGTGTGCAATAGGCGCAGAACCCTGCCCTGCCTCATTCGAAAATAATCCGCGGTTCACGCCTCGGTTAAAGGCGAAGGAAAATCCAGCTCCAAGAAATCCGCCAACAGCTGCAGTACCAGTAAAGACATCACTAATGATCGATATCAATGAAGGAATAATATTCTGATAATTATATCCAATAACTCCTATCGCCCCAATGAAATAGATGATAGCCATTATAGGAACGAGTTTTTCTGTAATTTTTGCAATTCGTTTAATTCCACCAATAATTACAAAAGCCAGAATAACAGACAATACCGCACCTGTAACTATTGGAGCTATTCCAAATGTACTAAAAGCCGAGCTCGCAATACTATTTATTTGAGGAAGGCTACCAGTTCCAAACGAGGAGAGTATAGTGGCAATGGCAAAAATTACAGCCAGCCATTTCATGTTCAGCCGATTCTTCATGTAATACATTGGTCCGCCCGAAACACTTCCATCATCGGCTATTTCGCGGTATTTATGCGAAAGGGTAACTTCAACAAACTTGGTAGTCATACCGATTACGGCAGTCATCAGCATCCAGAACAAAGCTGCTGGTCCTCCTAAATGAATGGCCAGGGCTACTCCGGCAATATTTCCTGTACCTACTGTTCCAGACAAAGCGGTGGCTAATGCCTGAAAGTGAGATGTATCACCGACATCACTTTCCCGGTCAAATTTTCCCCTGACGATGCGGAAGGAGTACTTTAAATACCTAAATTGTGGAAATTTCAGGTAAATGGTAAAAAACAAACCAGTTCCAAGCAGGAAATAAACAAACCATTGAGAACTACCAACATAACTGTCAATCAAGGTTAAAAAATCGTTCAATTGCTGCATATTCCTGTTTTAAAAAGATCATTCAGGTGCTAAAATAACAATATCTTTTAAACCTGAAATCTTTTTCTGTTTTCTAAGCATCATAATACATGAAAAATATAAATGAATAGTTCAGTCGTGAAAAGAAATAGTTTACTGTTATAATTTGCCAAATTATACTGATAAAAAAGTATTATATTTGATAATCAGCGCATAAAATGAAGTCAGTAAAATGGAAACCAGTTCAGCAATCAGTTTATCTGAACCAAGGCTCAGGTGTCTATTTCTCCAATTCATCAGGACTGAAGTACATCACCAGCGATATTAATACAATTTTAACATCCGAAAAAGCAATTGCTACAGGCACTAAAGGGGCAACAAAAACAATTACAGTTACTTTAGGGCAAGGATTTTCAGCTATTTACACCTTCGAATGGCGTGAAATCTAAAATTCTCATCTAGCTGTTATTCAGGCACAAGAAAGATCAATTTCTGACATTGCTTGTGCCTGAAATTTCAGATAATCATATATCAGAGATGAGATGTTGCCGATGAATCGAATACAACTTATCATTTTTAGACAATGGAGTCTTAAAATTGATCTGCAATTCATGTATTTAGTTCCTATTTTTATCTAAATTTGTTTAAACAATTCACCAAACAGAAAATTATGCTACCAAAATTTTTGCTTGCCGACAATTCGCAGGAAATGCCTGATATGCTTTATGTTGTTCACAATGAAAATCCACGTTTTATTGTTGGAAGCGACATCGAAGATTTTTCAGCAAATCAGACTATCTACTGGATCGACGAAAAACCCAAAGACAAAGATCTTATCACTCAATTGCTTGAAGAAGCTGAAGAGTTCCTTGAAGCTGAATTAGAAAATCAGGATAATTATTTTGAAGACGGGGAGGACGACTAACATGACATCACCAAAACGACTTTACAGATCAAAAGAAAAAATGGTTGCCGGCGTTTGTGCCGGCCTTGCAGACTATTTCAACATCGATCCAACAATCATGAGGATTTTATTTGTTGTCATAGCGTTTGCAGGAGGTGCTTCTCTATTGGCTTACCTAATTATGTGGATCATTGTTCCAGAGGAAAAATCGTTTTAGTTTTGCGGTACTTGTTTCAAACTTAGTTGAATTCGTTTACGTTGCAAATCGAGTTCAATTATTTTGACATGTACCTGTTCGTGCAGTTTCACGATTTCGGATGGGTCGCTGATAAACCGGTCGGCCATCTGGGATACGTGTACCAATCCGTCCTGTTTCACACCAACATCGACAAATGCTCCGAATTTGGTGATGTTGGTCACAATGCCTGGCAATACCATACCCACCTGCAAATCTTCAACTTTATAGATGTTTGGGGCAAATTCAAAAACCTTGATTGCACTTCGTGGGTCGCGACCCGGTTTGGCCAATTCCTTTTTAATATCTTCAAGTGTTGGCAAACCAATTTTGTCTGTTACATAGTTCGGCCAAATAATCTGTTTCTGAAGCTCTTCGCTTGAAATTAATTCCTGAATGCTGCATTTTAACTCTTTGGCAATCTGTTGAACCACAAAATAAGATTCGGGATGTACGGCAGAATTATCCAATGGATTTTTGGCATCCGGAATACGTAAAAATCCGGCAGCCTGCTCAAAAGCTTTGGCGCCCATGCGAGCCACTTTCTGGATTTCTGTTCTGGAATTGTACGGACCATTTTCTTTTCGGTAATCGACAATGTTTTGCGCCAGTTGTGGCCCCAATCCCGAAATATAGGTCAGCAAATGTTGCGAAGCCGTATTTACATTCACGCCAATCCTATTCACACTCGACTCAACGACCTTATCCAGGCTATTTTTTAGTTTCTTCTGGTCAACATCGTGCTGGTACTGCCCCACTCCTATTGATTTGGGATCAATTTTCACCAATTCTGCCAACGGATCGAGCAGTCGCCGGCCGATTGAAATTGCACCCCGAACTGTCACATCATATTGTGGAAACTCATCGCGTGCAATTTTTGAAGCGGAATAGATGGACGCGCCATCTTCAGAAACTACAAAAATCTTCAATTCGCGGTCGTAATGCAGCTTTTTAATAAAAGCTTCGGTTTCGCGGCTCGCGGTTCCGTTGCCAATGGCAATTGCTTCAATTTGGTACGAACTAACCAGAGACGAAATTTTACTGGCGGCTTGTTTGACTTCTTCCTGAGGTTTATGTGGATAAATGGTTTCGTTGTGAAGCAAATTTCCCTGAGCATCGAGACAAACCAATTTACAACCGGTTCGAAATCCGGGATCGAGTGCAAGAACTCGTTTTTGACCAAGCGGAGCAGCCAATAGAAGTTGACGCAGATTTTCGGTAAACACGTGAATAGCCTCCTCGTCAGCTTTCTCTTTCGACAAATTTGCAAATTCAGTTTCGATGGATGGTTCCAATAATCGCTTGTAAGCATCAGTAACTGCAAGTTCCATTTGGTCGGTACAAGCATTGTTGCTGTTAATAAAAAAGCGTTTCAGGTGGTGAATGGGTTCTTCACTTTCAGGAGTTACCGAAACACGCAAAAACCCTTCATTTTCACCACGACGCATAGCCATCAACCGATGCGACGGACATTTCTTCAGCGGTTCGTTCCAGTCGAAATAATCGTTGTATTTGGCGCCTTCTTCCTCTTTGCCCTTAACGACCTTGCTGATTATAAAAGCTCCGTGTTCAAATGCGCGCCTGACAATTCCACGAGCCCGTTCATTTTCATTAATCCATTCGGCAATAATATCGCGTGCTCCAGCCAAAGCTTCCTCTACCGATTCTACCTTTTCGTTGACAAACAATTGGGCTTTATATTCCAGATTCGACTCGTACTGCTTTTGGATGATTACAGCCAGTGGTTCTAGCCCTTTTTCGCGGGCAATCATGGCGCGGGTGCGGCGTTTGGGTTTGTAAGGCAGATAAATGTCTTCCAGTTCGGTCGAATCAAAACAGTCGTTAATGCGCTTCTGCAATTCAGGTGTCAACAATTCCTGTTCCTGAATGGTTTTCAGAATGGTTTCCTTGCGCTTGAGCAGTTCTTGCATCTTTTCTTTGGCATCTTTTACCGCTTCAATCTGAACTTCGTCCAAACTTCCGGTGCGTTCTTTCCGGTACCTTGAAATGAATGGCACCGTTCCGCCTTCATCAAGTAACTGAATGGTATTTGCTGCTTGTATGTATTGTATTCCAACCTGTTGAGCGATGAGCTGTATGATTTTTTGATCCATTTTGAGTCTGTAAAATTGAAGCCCGAAGGTAGTTTTTTTTCGAGGTAAATTTAAATCAGGATTCAGGTTTTAAGCTGATCATTTTTATAGTTTAAATTCATTCTTTTCTCTATTTTTAAGCCATAACCAAAAAATAATAAAATTATGAAAAACTTAATGCGCTCGTTTTTGATCCTTTCAGCAATTCTTATGATTTCAGGCAATCAGCTTCAGGCTGAAGTAAAGAATAAATCATTACTTGGAGAATGGGTTTATGAAGTTACCGATGCACCCTACGGGTACGAAAAAGGCAGTTTGATCTTTGCAGAAAAAGACGGGATAATGACTTGCGTAATTAAACTTGAAGCTGGAGAATTAAGTACAAGCGATCTGAAAATTGAAGAGGATAAAATATCGTTCGTTACATCAGTTGACGGAAACCCAATCAATGTAGCGCTGACTAAAGAAAAAGACAAACTTACCGGTTTGGTTGACAGCCCTGAAGGACCTAAAAAAATTAGTGCAGTGAAGAAATAATGTAAATATCCACCTCTTTGTTTTTGGTTGATAGAACATTATGCCTGGATCCAAATTCGAATTACTTTTTTGTTATAACTTGTTCTATTGATTTCCAGATCTATAAAAAAAGTAATATAAAAGTCAGCCTTAGCTCATTTCGCTTGAATATCCACTGTTTGACGAGCCATCAAACAGTGGATGCCGGGTGATTTAATTTGCCCCTTGCCCCCAATTCCTTTTTTGTCTTGACACCAAAAAGGAATCAAAAAAGGTCAAGGCTGTGCCCGCTTCGCTCGAAAAACTATCGTTCGACGGCTAAAATCTTTTAAACTCGCCTGACGGCTCAAACAGAAAAGATTTTTTAACGCCGCCTTCACTTGTTTTTCGGCTCACCGGCCAAGGCCAGTCGCCACCAACAAGAACCATTTCCATTTTAGGCGCAATACCGGACATTCATTAAATTTATCATCACAATTTTGTATATTTGGTGTAATTGCAACGTAAATTTTTCACCTCGTTTATCACCAGAAGCTAAGCAATATGATACAACTTCGGAAAATCCATCATCGGGGAAATTTCCAGATTGGTATCTTCATTGGGTTTGATGAGAATTTAAAGGCTAAGTCCAAACGTATTGGCGCCCTTTGGAGCCAGACCTACAAATGTTGGTATGTGCTGTATAACAAAGAAAATTATAGCCTGATACTTCGTAACTTTGACGATATTGAAATTGTTAGAGACGAAAACATTGAGCGGCAACCTGAACCTGCTGTCATACGGCAAGACAATGTTCACATAGCTGAGTCAATCAGCGAATTTCGGCCTGATATTCAAGACGAACATAAGGAGTTAGCTCCTGAAATCGCCAGCAAAGTTGTTTTCACGGGAAGTACAGGTAAATACTGGGTTTTAAAAGTTCCGTTTCATGCAAAACTGACGCCCAAATTGATGGACATCAAAGGCGTTTTCTGGAACAAACAGCAAAAAGCCTTTTTTGTACTGAGGCATGTTAATGTAAAAATTAAGGTTGAAGCTTTGTTGGGAATTGGCGAGCTGTTTCCGGCTGACTATTTTAACCTTGATACGGAAATCAGCAACAACTTTACATTTATTGAATTAATTGCTTTTCCTCCGGATAAAAAGTGGATGCAACTGATTTGTCCGCCAGTACCGTATTTGATTGAGCAGGTAAAACGATGGGAAGGAAGTCGCTACAGTAAAGCACATAAGACTTATCTTTTAACCGCTACGCCTGCTATGCTCGAAAATGTTCGTCGAGTCTCGGAAGAACTGAATATCCCGGTCAGGAATAATTTGCCTGAAAGGTATTTGAGCAAATACAAAGCCACCAACAAAAAGGCGACAGCCATGAATGGTCTGAGGGCAAGAATGTTGGTGCAAGTGCCGGTAAAGGCTCAAACTTATACGCTTGCTATGCTCGATTACCTGATGGCGCAAAATTACAGTGCCAACACGATAATGAATTACACCAGTTCTTTTAACCTTTTTCTGAGGACATACCGCTATGAAAATCCGGATATTTTAACTGAGTGGCAAATTGTGAAATATCTGGCATGGATGACGGAAAGAGGGCTGTCGGCGTCGAGCCTGAATATGCTGGTGAATGCCTTGTTGTACTATTTCCGCACGGTATTGAAACGGAATACTTTTGAGATCAGGATACCAAGGGCGCGAAAAGAACATCATTTGCCAACGGTGTTGACGATGGAAGAATGCTTCAGGATTTTCAAGTACGTCGACAATCCGAAACACAAGTTGTTGTTGCTGATTGGCTATGGCGCGGGCTTGCGGCGTAGCGAGATTGTTTCGTTGAAATGGGCCGACATACTTTTTGAAGAACACCAAATACATGTTAAGCAAAGCAAAGGAAAAAAAGATCGGATTGTTATGTTGCCATACTCGGTTGTGGAGTACCTGCGAAATTACCGTCAAATTTACCCGAGCGACGACTGGGTTTTTGAGGGGCAATACAAGGGCGAGGCTTTAAGCGCTCGAACGGTACAACAGGTTATGGCCAATGCTGTTGCCAAAGCCGGATTTGAAAAGAAAGCGACGGTACATACCCTGCGCCACTCGTTTGCAACCCATTTGCTTGAAAGTGGAACCGACATACGCTACATACAACAATTACTGGGGCATAGCAGCATAAAAACTACTATGATTTATACGCATATCACACCAAAAGCTGAGAAGAAAATCGTTAGTCCATTGGATAGTTTGGTGCAGAGTAATTTAGTTTATAAAAAGATTGATAAAAAATAACAATCGACCTTGCTGTTTGAACATAATTTATTATTTTTAAACCTTGGAAGACAACAGGAAAAGGAGAGTTTCAAAAAAAGTACTATAATCTCTCCTATATATACTAGTTAGCGTTCATTTTAAAGCGTTCAACATATTCTAGAAACAGAGGACATTAAGCTATAAATAAGACATTGACACATTGACATAAACCTAAAAGAATGGAAGTAATGAGTAGTAGTAAATTTGATTGGACATATTGGA
>JBBQXI010000137.1:0-9320 GCA_038209805.1 Bacteroidales bacterium
TGGAATCACTGTTTTTGTAACCACGCACTACATGGACGAAGCCGAATATTGCAACCGTGTTTCGATTATGAATGAAGGTCGCATTGAAGCGCTCGACACCCCCGAAAACCTTAAAAAGCAATTTGGTGCTAAAAACATGGATGAGGTTTTCCTGAAAATTGCCAGAAACGTAGAATAATATATTGGACTGTAGAGGCGCGATGCATCGCGTCTCTACCACCAAAAGAAATGACAAATTATGAAACAATTTACAGGTTTTCTCCGGAAAGAATTTCTGCACATTTTTCGCGACCCGCGAACGATGCTGATTATCTTTCTATTGCCAATCGTGCAACTGTTGCTGTTTGGAAAGGTTATCAATACTGACATTCAGAATTCGAAAATTGCCATTCTCGATCAGTCGCACGACAATACTACCCGCAAAATCACCTCAAAGCTGATGTCCTCGGGCTATTTTGTATTGGGCGAAGAATTGATGCCCGGCGACGATGTAGAAGATGTTTTCCGAAAAGGGAAGGTAAAGATGGTGGTCACTTTTGGAACCAATTTCGAACAAACACTGGAACGCGACGGGAAAGTTGACGTCCAGCTATTGGCCGACGCTTCCGATCCGAACACCGCGCGAATCCTGACGAGTTATGCTTCAGGAATTATAGACGACTACGTTAAAAAAGAAAAGCTTCAAAATATTCAGCTACCCAACCAGATAAATGTCGAAGTGCGAATGCTTTACAACGAAGGATTGAAAAGTGTCTACATGTTTGTGCCCGGAATTATGGCCATGATCCTGATGCTGATTTCGGCCATGATGACCTCTATTTCCATCAGTAAAGAAAAAGAGCTGGGAACAATGGAAGTGTTGCTGGCTTCGCCGCTAAAACCGATCCAAATTGTTTTGGGAAAGGTTACCCCTTATTTGTTATTGTCGTTTGTGAATGCGCTTACAATCATCATTATTGGAGTATTTATTTTTGGCGTACCAATTAAAGGGAGCTTCGTTCTGCTGATGGCCGAGAGTTTTCTTTTTATCCTGATGGCGCTAAGTTTGGGAATCCTTATTTCGACCGTTGCACCAAACCAAATGGTTGCAATGTTCATTTCGGTATTGGCACTGATGCTTCCAACTATTATGCTTTCAGGATTTATGTTTCCGATTGAAAATATGCCATTGCCATTGCGCATAATCAGCCATGCCATGCCGCCACGTTGGTTTATCGTGATCATTAAAAACATCATGCTGAAGGGAACCGGAATCATGTACGTGTGGAAAGAAACGCTGATTTTGATGTTTATGGCATTCGTATTTATTGCATTGAGCATCAAAAATTTCAAGATAAGATTAGAGTAAAAAAAGTTTGGAGTGAGCTAGAATTCGGAATGCCTAGAGTTAAAAAAGAAGAAATACCAATAAAATCTACAAGCAATGGATAATAAGGAATTTGCTAAACAACTGGAAAAGAGAACGAAAATCTTTGCAATAGCAATTATAAAATTGTCTTCCTCCTTACCGAATACTCCGGAAGGACGAGCAATCCGGAATCAGATTACAAAATCTGGAACAAGCATCGGTGCAAATTATCGTGAGGCAAACCGAGCAAGAAGCAAGGCCGATTTTTCAAACAAAATTAGTATTGCCGAAAGCGAAGCCAGTGAAACTGTTTATTGGCTTGAAATTATTGAAGAATTGGGATGGACAGGTGTTTCGGCAATTCAGACAACGGAAAAAGAAGCAAATGAATTACTGGCAATTTTTACATCAATTGGGAAAAATATGAAATAAAAAAAGTTCGAAGTGAACCAGAGTTCGGAGTGCCTATAGTTAAAGGCCAGAACAACTTTAGACACTTCGAACTCCGAACTTTAGACACTTAATTTATGAAAACACTCTTTTACGTCATACAGAAAGAATTCATCCAGGTGAGGCGCAACAAAACGATGCTCCGGATGATCATCATGATTCCATTGCTGCAAATGCTGGTTCTGGTATTTGCTGCCACTTACGACTTGAAAAATGTAAATATCTTTCTGGTCGATAAAGACATGTCGTCAACCTCTCGCGAACTAGCTTCCAAACTGGATGCTTCGCCCTTTTTCACCATCAACAATACCTCGTTTAATCCTGACGAAGGCGAGAAAGCGATTTTAGACAACAAAGATCACATGGTACTGGTCATTCCTCAAGGATTTGAGCGCAACCTGATTCGCGATGACAAAGCCAGTTTGCAGCTGCTGGTAAACGCCATCGACGGACAAGCCGCGCAGTTGGGCTATTCGTATGCCGCCTCGGTGATTCGCGATTTCAACAAAAACATTATTGCCGAATGGAAAGGATTGCCCGAATTCAATCCACCTTACCAAATCAATGCGGTATCAAGATTTTGGTATAATTCAGAACTCGAATACAAATGGTATATGGCGCCAGGCGTTCTTTGTATTTTGGTTACACTTATCGGTTTGTTTCTTTCAGGAATGAGCCTGGTAAAAGAAAAAGAACAGGGAACCATCGAGCAGTTGAATGTGACTCCGATACGAAAAATCCAGTTTTTGGCCGGAAAGCTGATTCCCTTTGTGGTAATTGCTCTGTTCGACCTTTCATTCGGACTTTTAATCGCCAAGTTGGTATTCCATCTTCCTGTTGTTGGAAGCTTGTGGCTGGTTTTTGGCTTTGGTATGCTTTACCTGCTTGGCATTCTAGGGCTTGGATTATTCGTCTCGACACTGGCCGACACGCAGCAACAAGTAATGTTTGTCACCTACTTTTTCATGATGATTTTTATCCTGATGGGCGGCGTATTTACTCCGGTTGACAGTATGCCACATTGGGCGCAAATTGTCGACGAGGGTAATCCGATTTACCACTTTATTAGAGTCATGCGCATGGTCGTGCTAAAAGGTTCGAACTTTGGAGACCTTATTCATGAATTTATTGCCATGAGCATTATCGGAATTACCTTTCTAAGTCTGGCAGTACTAAGATACCGGAAAACGGCGTAAAGGAAAGTGTTCAGTCGCAGTAACCAGAAAAGAAGTCATTGATGGTCATTAAGTCATTCGTAGTCATTGGTTGTAGTCCCAACAATTAATAACAATGAATGACGCGAAGCAATGACAATGAATGACCTGTTTTTACAGTTGTCCCGAATTCAGAATTGCATATAAAATAGCCAATCTGAAGCGGTAATCCGAATAGCTCGCTCCGCTAACTGCATCAATCCGATTGAAGTCTTGTTTTTCGAGCATTTGTTTTTCATAACTCGGATAGGCTATTGCCGGAGTTGTTCCACTTTTAAGCATCCGCTTGCAATAAGCTTCGTCGTGTTGTTTGCCATGACCTTCTTTATGAATTTCATCGTAGCCAATCGAAATCATTTTTCCGCCTTTCATTTCAAAAGTCACTTCATGTCTGTAGCCATAATCATCAGCAGGACTGGCTCCTTTGTAAGTTCCATCCTTCAGGCCTGAAACCAATCCGGGGAAATGGTTTTCATCGCAAATTTCCTTGAAAGCTGACCGGACTTTGTTCATGTCTGATCGTTCAATAATCCAATGAATTTTCTCAAGCATTGCTAATTTTTCCTGATCCGGATTTGATGGATGCGAAAATGAAGTGCAAACAATAAAATACACAAACAGAGGGGCTAAATAATTTTTCATGTATCGAATACGTTTTCGGTTAGTAATTGGGTATGATTCTTTGTTTTTATACTTTTGCCACACAAATTTAAGCCAACCATGATAAAACTAAACATACTGGGTATTTCCATTTTACTGACATTCCTCTGTGGGAATTCCCTTACTGCACAAAATAAAAATACTACCGGCAATATTCCAAAAATTGTGGTCGTACTTTCGGTTGACCAAATGCGCACCGATTATCTTTCAAGGTTCTGGAATAAATTTCAGGAAGGCGGATTTAAACGACTGGTAAACGAAGGCGCAGTTTGCAGCAATGCACAACTCGATTTGCATGTCCAGAAAATATCGACCGGAACGGCAACCCTTTTTACCGGAGTTTATCCGGCGACTCACGGAATTGTTAGCGATAGCTGGTACGACCGACTGAAGAAAAAAGAAATTAACTGTATTGCCGACGATTATTACATCACAGTTGGTAGCGACTCGAAGGATGGCGAACGTTCGGCAACAAAACTTTTGTCGCCAACTTTAGGCGACCTCATAAAAATAAACAACCGTAACAAATCGAAAGTATTTAGTGTGGCTATGAACGATGTCAGCGCGGTGCTTTCGGCGGGTCATGCAGCCGATGGTGCTTACTGGTTCGATACTCAAAACGGCAACATGATTTCGAGTTCCTATTATGTCGATACGTTTCCGGAGTGGGTGCGCCAGTTCAACGAAAAAAGTTATGCCAAAACCTTTACCCAACGCGAATGGGCAACCTTGCTGCCCATTACGAGCTACGATGAAAGCCTGCCCGACGACTATATTCTTGAAAAAGGGTATTACGACAAATGGAATACGTTTCCGTACAGCATGAAGAAACTCAAGGAAAAGGCTGTCAATTACAAATTTCTGAAGACCACTCCATTCGCGAACAACTTGGTGAGAGACTTTGCAACCAGTTTAATCCTGGCCGAAAACCTTGGTAAAGATGAATATCCAGATCTTTTGACACTTACCTTCTCTTCTATGGATTACGAAAATAATTCGTTTGGGCCAGCCTCGATTGAAATGGAAGATACTTATTTGAGGTTAGATCAGGACATTGCCTTGCTTTTAGATTTTCTGGATAAAACAATTGGCAAAGGAAACTCTTTGGTAGTTCTCACGTCAACATGCTCATCGAGCTATCCGGTTGATTATATGAAAGAAGAATTTCATATGCCAGTTGGCACATTTTCTCCTGAAAGCGCCATTGCTCTGTTGAAGTCATTTCTGAATATTACCTACGGACAAGGCAACTGGATTGATGTTGTTGGTGACCAGCAACTCTATTTTAACCATGAACTGCTTGAAAAGAAAAACGTTTCGCTGCAAGACATACAGACAAAAACAGCGAATTTCATTAACCAGTTCGAAGGGATTAAGATTGCATTGCCATCCACTTCGTTCGAACAGGGCGACTATTCAAAAGGACAGCTTGCTGTAATTGCCAATTCGTACAACTTCAAACGTTCAGGAGATGTACTGTATCAGCTTGAAGATGGCTGGCAGCCAGTTTATAAATACGAGCGAACCATTTACAACGACAACTCCAACATTCCGTTCATCATGTACGGCAATGCCGTAAAACATTTGCAAATCCGGAAAAAGATTCAGGGAGAAGATATGGTTCCTACTATTTTGGAAATTTTGCACATGCCTATTCCAGATCATTGTTCAGGAAATATTCTGGAAGATGTTTTATGGTAAACTTATCCGGGAAAAGCACTGCAGCATAAATATAAAATCAGGATGTATCCGTAATTTTCAGCTTACATCTGCAAAGCATAAAGAACATGCTAATTGCCTGATCTTTTTTATTGTATTTAATACAAATTCGAAACAAATAAAAAATAATCAGGATCAAAAACTGTTATCTTTGATCGCAAATTTCAGAATAGATGGCCAACGACTGGAAAGATAGACTGGGAACAGTATACTCAACAAACCCAAATTTTCAATACGAGAGTGGTGATGACGTGGAGCAGGAAACGCTTCAGCCCAACAAACAGGATCTGCGGGTTCAGCTCGACAAGAAACAACGAAATGGGAAGAAAGCTACGCTAATTACCGGTTTTGTTGGGAAAGATGAGGATTTAAAAGAATTGGCCAAAATCCTGAAAACCAAATGTGGTGTGGGAGGTTCGGCTAAAGATGGCGAAATCCTGATACAAGGTGATTTTTGTAATAAAGTGATTGAAATTCTCAAAAGCGCTAATTACAAGGTGAAACGTACAGGAGGCTGATTTGCCCAAAAGGAAAAAGCAGACGGGAAGTGGCGAAGGATAATAGAATAGATTTGATAAATTCATTGATGCTCTAAATAAACCGTTTCAGGTATGCTCAAACATTATAAAACTATCGGAATGATTGGGGGAATTGCCCCAGCTTCAACAGTTGACTATTACAATCGTCTCATTTCCAGATTTCAGGAACGCACCGGTCAGCGTGAATATCCGTCGATTATCATTAACAGTATCAACATGACACACATGATGGAACTGATTACCAACGATCATTTAGATGAATTGGTTGATTATTTGTCGGAAGAAATATTTGCACTGGAAAAAGCCGGAGCCAAAGTAATTTTCATGGCTTCAAATACTCCGCATCTCGTTTTTGAGCCACTTGCACAGCGAGTTAAAACTAAGATGGTGAGCATTGTCGATTCGACCATCGCATACGCGCAAACCAAAGGACATAACAGATTAGGGCTATTTGGAACACTTTCTACTATGGAAGGAGATTTTTTTCAGGATGGCTTTGAAGCCAGCGGCATGGAAATAATAACTCCAATGTCGGACGAACGAAAATACATTCATAAAGTTTACATGGAAGAGTTGGTTCGGGGTCGGTTTTTACCCGAAACAAAAAGTCGTTTGTTGTCGATCGCCGCACGCATGTATAATGAAGGTCAGATAGACAGTTTGATTTTAGGTGGTACTGAATTACCACTTATCCTGAAATCAAGTGATATGGAAGACATTGAAATGCTCAACACGACTAAAATTCATGTCGAGCGAATTCTGGATGCTGTAATCGGATAATCTAATCTGCTTAATTCTACTTTAACCGATTCAATCCGGAGAATGATTTTTCAGCTTTTTCACCCCATCCCTGAAGGGAGAAAGCTAAAAAATCACCCTTTCCAAATTAACGGAGTGAATCTGACTAAATTGATTTGAACCCATAAATGAAAAAGCCAAACGCTGCCAGTATTCTTTTAGTTGTATTTCTATTGTTTTTCTCGTGTGGAAAACTTTCGAAAATCAGCAAAATTGGTTTGCCCGAATCCAACGATTATAAACTCTTTGCCAACAGAACGATCGAATCTGGAACCGAAACATTTCACTTTTATCCGTCAAATCCCAATCTAAATTTGGGTGAAACAATCGAAGTTGATAGTCGCAGAATTGATGCCGGAGACGAAAAACTCGACTCGTTTCTGAAAGATCACAAAACCCTTTCTTTTTTAATTATCCGGAATGATTCGCTTTTGTATCAGTATTACGATGAGTCAAAAACTGATACAAGCATTGTTACTTCGTTCTCAGTCGCCAAAGCATTTATTTCAGCACTAATAGGCATCGCCATCGCGGATGGTAAAATTCCGGGGGTAAGCACCAGTATCATCAGCTATTTTCCTGAACTCACCAACCAAGGTTTCGAACCAGTCACAATCAATAACCTACTCGACCATACTTCGGGCATTCATTACAAAGAAATCCAGAATCACGTTGGCGGAAACCTCGAATTTTATTGGGGCAAAGAGCTTTCAAAAGACATTTTAAATATTCATCCCGTATATACCCCTGGTGAACATTTCGAATACAGCAACATTAATACCCAGTTGCTTGCCATGATCCTTAAAAGAGCTACAGGCATGAATGTTTCGGAATATCTTCAGGAAAAAATATGGAAGCCTATTGGTATGGAATATCCCGCTTCGTGGAGTTTAAGTGAAGACGGCAATGATGGTGTGGAAAAGGCTTTTTGTTGCTTGAATGCACGAACAATTGATTTTGCCAAATTTGGTCGGTTGTATTTAAATCGTGGAAACTGGAACGGAAAACAAATTATTCCTGAAAGTTGGATTGCGCAAAGTCTTCGTTCGTCGAAAGAAAATGGACAGCGGCTTACTTACCATTACAACTGGGGAATTGGCCCGAAAAAATATGGCAGTTTCTATGCCATTGGGTTATACGGACAGTTGATTTATATGTATCCTGAAAAGAATGTGATCATTGTGCGCTTCGGAAAAGCAGATTTGGGTTACAATCCACCTTTTTTATTCCACACTTTTCTTCAAATTTGCGATCAGCTTTAGGCGAGTTGCAAGTTACGACTAACCCGCAACTTTCAACCCGTAACATTATCAGTGTCAACAACTACTAATCACTTCAACCTTTCCTAAGTTCCCTAATTAGCCCCTCGCAAGCCTCTTCCAAAATATCCAAAACCAGTTCAAACCCGGCAGCACCGCCAAAATACGGATCGGGAACCGAATCATATTTTTTGCCCGAACAATAATCAGTCATAAGCGAGATTTTCTTTCGGTCATTTTCGTTCCGGGCAACCGCTTTCAAATCGCGTACATTCTGACTGTCCATCCCAATAATGTAATCGAAACGGTCGAAATCCTTCTCCGGATCAACCGGACGTGATATGCTTGTCAGATGAAACCCTCTTTTTTTTGCAAATTGCTTCATGCGGTAATCAGCCTGATCGCCAGCATGATAAGCTGCTGTGCCCGCCGAGTCGCAGCTTAACTCTTCTGCGAACCCATTCTTTTCGACCAACGCATTAAAAACTGCTTCAGCGCTGGGGCTGCGGCAAATGTTTCCGAGGCATACAAAAAGTACCTGTTTCATATTTTTGAATTGTTCAGACGACAAAAATAGGGGATTTTTGAGAATTATTCGAGTGGAGAAAAGATCGTACCCACTATTGTAGCCAGTGATTTTGAATACAAAAATGGATCAACTCCGAGATATTGTGAGTCAGTGTTTTCTCCATGCAATTACGTTTGTGGTTTTTCACGGTATGAATGCTCAGTTTAAGTTTGTCGGCAATCATTTTACTGCTCAGCCCTTCGTGGCAAAGCTTGATTATTTCTAATTCCCGTTGCGATAAAATTGAATTATATTTTTTCACATAAACCTTCGTAAAAACTTTTTGATATCCTTGATCTGAATTATACCGGAATAAAGTCAGAATCATGGTTTCGTCCGATTTAATATCAGCTATCTCGAAAAAAACGTTGAGGTTTAGAACAGGTATCCGTTTCGCGTCATCGAATGTTAATGATCCCTCGTGCATAAACTGCGAAGTGCTGCCATCTTTCCGGATATAACGGTGATTGAATATAAACCTGTAATCGGGAGTTTCTACAAAAGGTTCTGAATCTATAAATCGCAGGATATCCGGATAAGCTGATTCACACCAAATTTTACGATCTTCAGGATGACAATTAAGCTCATGAAAATCGAGTCTATCTTTTAACTGGTTATTTTTAAAACAATTGCGTTGCTCCATACAATGATCATGAGTACAGGAGAATTGCTTGCCCGAATAATCAATGAGACAGGAACTAAAAAAATCTGAAGGTAAGTCATGCCATTTACTACCAGTTGCCTCAACTTCAGAAAGAATATTAC
>JBBQXI010000138.1:0-9272 GCA_038209805.1 Bacteroidales bacterium
AGTCAAGGCTGCGTCCGCTTCGCTCGAAAAACTATCGTTCGACGGCTAAAATCTTTTAAACTCGCCTGACGGCTCAAACAGAAAAGATTTTTAACGCCGCCTTCCCTTGTTTTTCGGCTCACCGGCCAAGGCCAGTCGCTATCAACAAGAACCATTTCCATTTTAGGCACAATACCGGACATTCATTTAATTTAATCTCTGTGTTTTCTTTGTGTTCTCTGTGGTTGATAAATTTTATTTTTCTTCTTTTACTACCGACCAGCCAAATAGTAATCCGGCCACAAAATAAACCAATGCCACCACTCCCACTGCAAAAATGGTATCGCCAATCACCCGCAACCAACGAAGGGTTTGCATAAAGGGTTGTTGAAGAAGTTCCGCAGAGCGGGCGTACCACGTACCATACTGAACACTGGCAACAGTTTGCAGCAATCCAACAGGCAAAACACTAATCAGAACCATCAGAGCAAGCCCGATGTTGATGGCCCAGAACGCGATAAAGAGTGGCTTTTCGTTCCATTCGCTTTTTACCCACATGTTACGGAGAACAAACAACATCAGCGAAATTCCTAACATTCCATATACCCCAAACAAAGCGGTATGACCATGAACTGCAGTGGTATTTAATCCTTGCATGTAATATAAAGCGGTTGGTGGATTGATCAGGAAACCGAAAATACCAGCGCCAACCAAATTCCAAAATGCTACTGAAATTAGGCCGTAAATAGGCCAACGGTATGCCAGCAGCCAGTTGGTATGGCGGCTCAGTTTATAATTATGCCATACTTCGAAGCCCATCAGCACCAGCGGAACAACTTCCAACGCGCTGAATGTGGCGCCTAAAGCCAGGATTGCTGTTGGAGTTCCGGTGAAATACAGGTGGTGAAAAGTACCAATGATACCACCGCCTAAAAAGATAATGGTGGAAAGCAACACTGCCGTCGTGGCTGTTTTTATTCGCAGCAATCCGAGTTGAACAAATATAAAAGCTGAAACAACCGCAGCAAAAACTTCAAAGAAACCTTCAACCCAAAGGTGAACCACCCACCAGCGCCAGTATTCTGCAATGGCCAGATTGGTCTGTTGTCCCCACATCAGTCCGGCGCCGTAAAATGAGCCGATAGCAGCCGAAGCGACCACAAAAAGAATGATCAGGTTGCGACTTTCGGAAGGAGTTTTCAGTATTGGAATCAACGGGCGAACCATTAATGTCAGCCAGATAAATAATCCGGCGAATAGGAAAATCTGCCAGAAACGACCCAAATCAACATATTCGTAACCCTGATGACCAAACCAGAAGTTTTCGGCCAAACCCAGTTTTTGCATCACGCCCATCCACTGACCAGCCAGTGAACCAACGACAATCACTAATAATGCACCAAACAGCACGTTTACACCCAACCGTTGATATTTCGGTTCATAACCCGAAACGGCAGGAGCAATGTACAAACCGGTAGCCAACCAAGATGTAGCAATCCAGAAAATGGCAAGCTGCACATGCCAGGTTCGTGAGACCGAATAAGGTAAAATGTTATCGAGATTAAGTCCGTAAAACGAATTCCCCTCAACACCAAAATGTGCCGTAACAACACCCATCGTAACTTGAACCAGAATCAGGGCCGTAACGATCACAAAATATTTCAGAGTCGCCTTCATCGATGGAGTTGACATCATGGTCAGTAAAGGATTTTCTTTTGGCATCTCCAAATGTTCTTCATTGTCGCGTGAACGGGCGTACTGATATGCCATCAAAGCAATACCCAGCAGCAGAATGATCACACTAAAACCGGTCCAGATGTGCAAATCGCCTGTAGCCACATTTCCAACCAATTCTTCGTGCGGCCAGTTGTGCGTGTAAGTCAGTTCGCTATTCGGACGTTCTGTAACACAAGCCCACGAAGCCCACCAAAAGAAGGCTGTCATCTTTGCCATCCGTTCGGGTGTTTTGATCGAATTTTCAGGAATGGAATAATTGAGGCGCAGCTCTGCCATTTCAGGATTGTTGGTAAATAACCCGGAGTAAAAAGCACTGGTATTTTTAATGGCGGAAGCTCTGGTAGCGCTCACCGTTATTGTCTTGGCCGATTCACTGTAAGTATTCTTTCGGATATCCTGCTGAAGTTTGATCTTCAGGAACGCCTGATCAGCCGGGTCAATTTCGGCGAATTTCTTTGTGAATTTCTCCATAGACAGAACGTCGAGCATCGCAATTGCTTCTTTGTGCAGCCAGTCTGCTGTCCAGTCAGGCGCCTGATATGCGCCATGCCCCCAAACACTTCCCAACTCCTGACCGCCAATCGACTGCCATACATTTTGTCCATCGCGAATATCCTGCCCTGTAAACAGAACCGATCCGTCGTTGGCTACCACTTTGTCAGGAATTGGCGGCGCCTGATGGTAAATCTCAATTCCGAAGTATCCGAGTACTCCAAAACTAAGCACCATTACCGCGATAAACCCGAACCATAATTTTCGAATGTTCATAGTGAATAGATTAATGATTTATATTTTATATTTCCAGTTAATTAATTATCCGGAAACAAATATAGAAAGGTGCCAAGTCCTAATTTTATGAGCAGGATCATAAGGCATTAATTCACTCAAACAACTATAATTCAATACGTAACGAGGGATTTTATTGGTTTCAGAAAATAAGATTCGAATATAAATAAGATTAAGATCTCTTAAATTATTCTTTTGATTAAATTTGACGATCAAATCCCCCAACTATGATTGACGAAGGCCTACTTATTGAATTTGGTGCAGTTGAAGCGAACCTGGAAAAAGGAGAGCATTTGTTTCACGAAAAACAAAAAGCGGCACATTATTTTCAGGTTAAATCCGGAAAAATAAAAATGTTTAACCTCACCGCCGATGGAAAAATCTTTACCCAAGGTTTTTTTGAAGCCGGTGGTAGTTTTGGCGAACCTCCTCTTTTCACTGATTCGAATTACCCGGCTTGCACCATTGCTGAAGAAGATACGACCTTATTAAAACTCTCAAAGTCCAGATTTTTTAAGCTCCTGAAGGAAAATCCGGAGATACATTTTGAAATTACCCGAATGCTGGCAACTCGCTTGTTGTACAAATCGATGCAACTGAAAGAGATTTCAAGCTTTAAACCCGAACATCGCATTTTAAGCCTGATTGATTATCTAAAAAAAGAGGAAGGTATTCCGGAAAATCAGAAGTTTGAAGTCAGCCTTACCCGCCAGCACATTGCCGACCTGACCGGATTACGTGTTGAGACCGTGATTCGCACCGTAAAAACACTGGAAAAAGACGGAAGTCTGAAAATAATCGGGCATAAGATTTACAGGTAGTAAATTCCTTAGGGTTCGGCACTAAACTGGGTTCATGACTCTTGCCTCAATCCTTGTTCTTCGGTACAACAGCAACATAAAAAACAAGCTTAATACAAAAAAGACAGTTATTGCAAGTACCGAAAAACGCATGCTGCCAGTGATAGCTTCAATTAACCCAAAACTAAAAGTTCCGGCAACAGTGGCGAGTTTTTCCATCACATCGTAAAAGCTGAAAAAGGAAGTGTGGTCGGTAGTGTCGGCCGGAAGCATTTTGGAATAGGTGCTGCGCGCCAGCGATTGCGAGCCGCCCATGACGATGCCAATAAAAAAAGCAACGGTCAAAAAACCAATGGCATCGGTAACAAAATAAGCGCCAATACAAACCAAAGTCCAAGCTCCTATCGTGATCATTAAGGCACGCAGGTTCCCTATTTTTTCGGAAATCCGGGCAAACATCCAGGCTCCCAACATTCCAACGAGTTGAATGGCCAAAATGGTTGGAATAAGTATATTTTCACGCAAGCCTAATTCTTTTTCGCCATACGTCGCAGCCATAAACATGGTGGTCAGTACGCCCATCATCAGGAAGAAAAAGCCGGTTAAATAAAGACTTAATCTGTATGACTTCCGGATTTGATTGAATACCGTTCGCAATTCTTTGTACCCATTGGTCCAAACTGACTCGTGTGTCATTCGCTGGCGATACGTATATTTGGGCAATCGGCTGAAAGTGATTTGTGAAAAACCAATCCACCACAAAAAAACCGTAACAAACGAAATACGGGCAGGCAAAGAACTATCGGCAGCAATACCAAATAAATTGGGCTTCATGATCATCAGCAAGTTAAAAAGCAGCAAAACCACACCACCGAGGTAACCCATCGAATATCCACGTGCACTGATTCGATCCTGATCTTCAGGCTCGGCAATAACCGGAAGAAATGAATTGTAGAACACAATACTTCCTCCATATCCAATTGTTCCCAGCGCAAATGCAATTACACCCAATTCGATGTGGTTTTTGTCGAAGAAGTATAAAGCACCGCAAGCTGTAGCACCAATCAGGGTAAAAGCTCGCATGAAACCTTTGCGGCGCCCGGTATAATCGGCCATCGACGAAAACAAAGGCGACATAATAGCTACCAACAAATAGGCGACTGCAATTGCCCACGAATAAAGAACTGTATTTATTACCGGCAACCCAAAGAAATGTACAGTAAAATCGGTGCCAGTTCGGGTTATTGTATTGTAATAAATGGGGAAGATCGCCGATGCAATTGTCAACTGATATACCGAATTCGCCCAATCGTACATTACCCATCCTCGTACAATGCGCTTGTCTCCTTTCACTATAGATTGAACATCATCTCGCCGGATCATATATCTTTCTCGTGTTTTATGATTGCAGTATCGTATGGCTGAAAAATCAAATTTGCGTAAACGTAGTGATTTTATTTACCTCATTCTATACTGCAAAAGAGAAAATGATACATTTCGGACCAACATTTCGGCCGGAAGCTAAAATTCTTCAATTGAATTTTATCCAAAGATTTAAAACTACGATTTTTCGTTCTGAAGTTTTACGGAAATCGGTTTGCTGGCTTCTCCGGCATAAACACTAACATGTGGGAATGGTATTTCAATTTCTTCCCGATCAAAGGCTTCTTTAATTTCGATGAATACACTGTTTTTCACAGCGGTGTAATTGGTTTTCTCGAACCAAACACCAAACGTAATGTTGATGCTGCTGTCGCCAAACGACTGGAAAAGAATATAAGGTTCGGGTTCTTCAAGGCATAGCGGATTGTTTCGGGCAACATTTTCGAGCACCGATTTTACTTTCCGCAAATCTTCTTTGTAAGCTACCCCAATCTGAAAATCGAGCCGACGAATCGGGAAGCGGGTCACATTGGTCAATTCCGAAGAAATAACCGTTTGATTCGGAATACGGATCAGCAAATTATCGAAAGTTTTTATCTTGATCGAAAGTAAATCGATGGAATAAACAGTTCCGGATTTATCGCCAATCCGCACAACATCTCCAATCTCAAAGGATTTTTCGCCTACCAGAAAAAGCCCGCTAATAATGTTCCCGATGCTGGTTTGCGAGGCAACCCCAATGACGATACCCATCACACCTACAGCTCCAAAAAGGGCGGTCAGGTCGTAATTCAATTCGCGGGTAACAATTAACACCAACCCTGTGTATCCAGTATAAGTAACAGTTCTGGTAATCAACATCATGCGCTGACGAGAAAGCTGTTTTCGCAACGACCTCCGCACCATATAAGCAATCATCTGAATGGAACTTATGCCTATAATCAGGATAAAAACGATCCGTATAAACTTCTCGATGGTAGCTGGATTAATGTATTTTTCAAGACCGAGATCCATAATTTAATTTTGATACATGTTTTTAATAAAGAAGAAACTTCGGCGGAGCAGTTTTCTAGATTCCGACCATCGGGATTTGGCAATCAGAACGATATTCTTGCCCTGAATTTCCTCTCTGGTGCTTAAACTAACGCTCTCAGCCTGATCCTGACCTTTAAATTCGATGGTAATGTAATTCGTCAAAATCTGGTCGCCTTTCCGGTAGAGATTAAACTCTTCAACCCTTAAGATCAGGCGCTGTAAATCAAGTACCCCGAAAGTGTTATTGATTATTTCAACCGAGGCAATGGCTTCCCAAATCCGGGCATCAACCTCGTTCAGCGACTTGTAGTAGTTACTACCGATTGAATAGGCAGGCTCTCCGCTGTCAATTTCGCCAAACCAGGTATCAGACAAACGTTGTAATGGAATTTCCATCAGACGGTTTTCATCTTTTACTTCCTGAAAATAAAATTGCAAGGTCAACGGAATTCGAAAAAATAAATTAGCCGATTCGCCGGCGCTTATTTTAATGTTCTTGTTATTTCTGAAAACCACTGCTTTATTAGGTAGAGCAGGTACTACAATTAATTCAGCCGAATTATCAGTATAAAACTGAAGAACATTAGGGCCATCAACCAATTCATCCACCTCTTCGACCAACAAATCGCCGGAAGCTTGACCAACCACTTCACTTTTCACCAGCCATCCGTTCTGAATATGCTTCACAACTATTTCAGAATAACCGGCTTTAAATAATCGGGTTTGATTTACAGCAAATTGATATTTTTTCCAGAAACTCCGCATGTTTGTTTGAATTGACGTTTTTCTGAATTAAAAGTAAAATAAATTTTCATAGCATTGGCAATTGATCTGTCATCAAAAGGTTAAACATGGGTCATTCCCTTGCAACGCGGAAATCGTGAACCATAATATCCTTCTGTTGTTTAAAACACACTTATCTGTACCAGAGTTTAGTCCAATCTAATTCAGTCATATGCCTGATGAAAACCTGACTTCGATGGCAACAGAAACCTCGGAATAAATTTAAAAGAATAATTATGGAGTCTAGTAAAAATAAAATGAAAATTGAGATTTGGAGCGATGTTGTGTGTCCATTCTGCTATATCGGCAAACGGAAATTTGAAGCCGCCCTATCAGAATTTAAAGAATCTTCAAATGTTGAAATTACATGGAAAAGCTTTCAGCTTTCTCCTGACACGCGAACAGACCCTGAGAAAAACATTCATCAATATTTGGCTGAGCACAAACGGATAAGTCTGGAGCAAGCCAAATCGCTCAACAATCAGGTAACTAACCTTGCCAAACAGGTTGGTCTGGTTTTTAACTTTGATCAGGCAATCCCGGTAAATACGTTCAATGCGCATCGGTTTCTGCATCTGGCAAAACAGCATGGATTTCAGGAAGTAGCCGAAGAAAAATTATTCAAAGCTTATTTCACTGATGGAAAAAACACCGATGATCATCAAACGTTGATGCGAATTGGAAGTGAGATTGGTCTTAATCATGATGAAGTAAAACAAGTTCTGGAGAGCAACCAATATGCTAGTGAAGTTCGGCAAGATGTTGCGGAAGCCCATCAATTGGGAGTACGGGGTGTTCCATTTTTTCTATTCGACCGGAAATATGCAGTATCAGGAGCTCAGGATAGCAAAGTGTTTTTAGAAAGTTTGGGAAAAGCATTTACTGCATGGCGAAAAGAAAACCCGCAATCAAATATTGAAATCACAGAAGGTGATTATTGCCGTCCGGACGGTGTCTGTAACTAGACGAATAAAACGTAAGCAGCTCCAATGAGTTTGATCATTGGGGCTGCTTACGTTTTATTCTTATTTGGTTTTGATTCCCATATTGAGCGACCCTGTTAGCTTTCCAATGTCTTCAGGGTTAATTACCCCGCGAATGCTAATCAATGTGTTGCTTCTTCCACCAACGACAAGCAGAAGCTCCGATAGTTTACCGTTTGAGCCACTTCGGCCATAAAACCGAACAACCTCATCTTTATCAGTCACTTCCATCAAAACTTCGTATTTGTTATTTTTGAAGAATCCGTCAGCATCCAACTCCTTATAAAAATTAAGCTTCTGGTTCATGATTGAATCTTCAACCGACAAAACACGAATGCCGCTGATTTTATTCAATATTTCAATTTCATCTTCTTTCTTATCAGCGAAACTGTTGGCTAAACTCAGCAATTTTCCACTGATATTCACGGTTGTAAACCCATCCCTGTTGGCATACTTGTTAAAAAGCTTGTCAATCGGACTGTTATCCTGTGCCATTACCCATAAAGGGATCAGCAAAACTAAAGTCAATACTAATTTTTTCATAGTTATTCTTTTTTTAGTTTTTTATTTAATTTTCTCATTTGCTCAAATCCTTTGTTCAGCTTTTTCATTCCTGAATTGTAAGGACTTGCTGCATTCTCAATTTCCCCGATTGGTTTCAGCTGCGCCAGCCCTTTGTTGTATTTCCCAGCAACAAATTCAAGGGTTTTACTGGCTTCGGAATAAGCCTGATCAGGATTCGTAAACGTATCTTTCCAAGGATTTTGATTGCTGTAAAAATTCACAGCCAACATGACCAAAATCACAGAAGCAGCAACTCCGGTAACAATCTGCCACATCCAGCGGTATCTCAGCTTTTCCTTGTGCTCCGATTCCAGAATGTAGTTCATCAAATCCTCACCCAAGCCAAGATCTTCTTCAGCCGAAAGTTCCTTCATTCCTGAAAACATGGGAACATACATTTTCAGATTTTCATCCACTTCTCCGGAAGTAAAATAAGTGATCAGTTCATTTTCTTCGTCGATCGTGGTTTCGGCGTCAAAGTACTTTTGAAGCAGAATATTTATTTTCTGTGATTCCATAGTTTTGAATTTTTAAGATTTCATCTCGTACTTTTTTGCGGGCACGCGATAAATTTACCCTGATTGCGTTTACATTCATGTCGGTTGCATCGGCAATTTCTTCAAATTCGAGTTGTTCAATATCACGCAAATGAATTACAGTTCGCTGCGAATCAGGCAATTCAGCTATAATCCGCTTCACCAATTCAACTGAATTCGATAAATCCAGATAATCCGTATCCAAACTGTCTTCTTCGGCGAAATTCGCTTTTTTCATCGAATCAATCGAAATAGTCCTTCGCGAACGAATCATGTCCAGACAGCGATTTCGTGTCATCCGAAAAGCAAATGCCTCCAGATGTTCAACCTTATCCAATTCATCCCGTTTTTGCCAGAGCTTCAGAAATACATCCTGAAGTACATCTTTTGCCTCTTCCTCATCCTGAAGAATCTGATTGGCAAACCGCAACAACTTGTTGCTGATTGGAAGTACATCGGTTTTAAAATCTTTGGCTAACATTCAAGCTCTTTTCTGATTGTTTCAAAGTTAAGACGAACCAGACGGGATTTCATTACATGGGAGAGAAAAATTTCAGGGAGCTTAGAGTAAAAAAGTGATCAGTGCTCAGTCGCAGTTTGCAGACAGAATACTGAACACTGAGACTGAATACTGGGACTAATAAAGTTCCGCTTCCTGAACATCCTTGATTCCCATCAGGTTGTTT
>JBBQXI010000139.1:0-9269 GCA_038209805.1 Bacteroidales bacterium
CCGGAAATTTTAAGTACGGTGGTTTTCTCCGAGAAATACAGGATGGAGAATAAAATGGGAATAACCATCGAAAGTTTTCCGGCAATGGTCGTAACGGCAACTCCGGAATGACGGGTTGAATAGCCGATCAGAAAAAACATCAGTATAAAAGAAAACCCAATCAACAAGGCATATGGAAGCCAATTGGAAGTAAAAACATTCAGGATTGAAATGGGGTGGCGGTTGAAGCTAAAACCGAGAATGGCAGCCACCAGGTAATTGACCGTAATCAACTTGATCAGGTTCGTTTTAAACCGCTCGGTAATTTTGAAGGTGATGAAAATTACTGATGACGAAAGAATGCTCAGTAAAAGATAAATCATCTGATGTGATTTTTATATACAAGAAAAAAGCAGATCAAAATTGACCTGCTTCATATTTGTTACAATTTTAATTTCTTTTCAATCTCGTCGACACAAAGTTTAAATGCTTTGTCGGTTTCTTTCAGGTTATTCACTGTTTTGCAGGCATGTAATACCGTGGCGTGGTCTTTGTGCCCAATTTGTGAACCGATGGATGCCAGCGACGATTTGGTCATGTTTTTCGAGAAGTACATAGCCAGTTGCCGTGCCTGAACAACCTCGCGTTTCCGGGTTTTTGCCTGAAGTGAATCGACCGGCATATTGAAATAATCGCAAACAACTTTTGAAATATAGTCGATTGATAATTCGCGTTTCGAGTTCTTAACCAGTTTGTTAACCATTTCGCTGGCCAATTCTATTGTGATTTCTTTACGGTTCAGAGTCGATTGCGCCAGAAGAGAAACCAACGCACCTTCGAGTTCTCTAATGTTATTTGTAATGTGAGAAGCAATGTATTCCAAAACTTCATCAGATATTTCAATTCCGTCTTTGTAGATTTTGCGCCTCAAAATATCCATTCTGGTTTCGAACCCAGGCTGTTGTAAATCGGCAGTCAAACCCCATTTAAATCTTGAAAGTAAGCGCTGTTCAAGTCCTTTTAATTCAATCGGTGGCTTATCAGATGTCAGAATAAGCTGTTTGCCGCTTTGATGCAAATGGTTGAAAATATGGAAAAAGGTTTCCTGTGTCTTTTCTTTTCCGGCAAATTCCTGAACATCATCAATAATCAGAACATCAATCATTTGGTAGAAATTCAAAAAATCATTCCTATTGTTGTTCCGTGTTGCTTCGGTGAATTGAGTCTGGAATTTATTTGAATTGACATATAAAACAACCTTATCAGGATGGCGTTCCTTAACTTCAATACCAATGGCGTGTGCCAGATGTGTTTTCCCAAGACCTGAATTACCGTAGATCATCAGCGGGTTGAAGGCAGTACCTCCTGGATTTTGAGAAACTGCATATCCAGCGCTTCTGGCCAAACGATTACATTCGCCTTCAACAAAATTATCAAAGGTATTATCCAGACGTAATTGGGGATCAATCTGTATTTTTTGAATTCCGGGAATAATAAATGGATTCTTTATCGATGATTTTCCTTCGCTTTTTAGCGGGATGCTCATCGGTTTATTCTGAATTTTGCTGTTGTTATTTGTCGGATATTTAACGGTGTACGGTTGTGAGTTACTTTGATTATTACCCATAACCACAACGTATTCGAGCTTGGCACCAACCCCAACTTCTTTTCTCAGTGTTTTTCTGAGCAAATCGATGTACTGTTCTTCGAGATATTCATAAAAAAATGGACTTGGAACCTGAATTGTAAGTACTTCATCGTCCAGATTAACCGGAACGATTGGTTCAAACCATGTCTTAAAACTGATGCCTGGTACGTTGTCGCGAATAACTGAAAGACAACGATCCCAAACCAAACGATGATCATTAATCATTTTGGAGCCGGATATTAAAAAATTTGACAAAACTATATTCCCTGATTATTTTTCCCTGAAACAAATTTTGTGAAAAAAAATGTAGAAAAAAAATGGATTTGCACTTGACTTTAATAAAAATAAGATAAGGTCTTTAAGGCTCAGGCATTTAAAAATAAAAAATATTTTAATATTTTTTTAATATAGCTAAATTGTTGATTGTGAACGTTTTAGTTGTGTTGATTATTTAAGTGCTTGCCAGTAAAGGGATGTAGCAAATTAAACAATAATAATTAGCATTGTTTGATAACTAATTAGGCAGTTTTTTGATAGCTTTTTCAAGTTTTATCTTTCTTCCGTTCTTAAATGCGACTAAAGTTGCATCCGGAAAATTGATTCTGGCTGTTTCGAGGAGCACTGAAATTTTTTCAAAATCAGAAGATTTTCCAGCCATATAATTGTACGTTTCACTAACCTTCATTTCCTCTATTTTACCTAAGCCTTTAAAAAATGCCGATTCGGTTGATAATTTTGCCGGACTGGAAATTAAATGAACTTTGTAAATGATCTGATCCTTTTCTTCGGGAGATGACGGTTTTGCAGTAATGTAAACATCTTTGCCGATGTTGAAGGCTGAAAAGTGGACATATCGTTTCGGATTATTCCGTACATCTTTCAATAGTAAATCAAGGCTACTTGATAAATTATTCAGATTTTGGTACAATACCGGATCATTAATAAGTAAACCTGCAGAACTGTCGGTAGTATTCAATTTCTGAATGATCTTGTTGATTCCGGCAACTGATGAGCTGATTTCGGCAAATACTGGGCTAATATTTAATTTAGAAAGGGAATCAGATAGCGACGAAAAGTTTTTGATAATGTTGGTTATCTGACCTGAGTTTTGATTGATCTTTGTGGTAATGCTATCCAGGTTGGTTACAATCGAGTTCACTTTTCCGCTACCTATTATTTTATTCAGCTCAGCCGAGGCTGATTCGATGTTGGCCACAGTTCTATTGATGTTTTCAAAACTTTCAGTCAGATTTTTTCTGGTTTTTTCATTAAAAACATAGGTGACTACTGTTAATGCCGAATCAAGTGACGCAATAAGCTCTTCTGCTTTTTTCTTTAACGGAAGTACCTGCATGCTAACCTGTTCTTTTAAATCACCTTCAGTAGCTCCAGGAATAGTATCATTGGGTTGATAATATTCGCCAGAATGTACGATCTCCATTTTGATGGACTTTGTTCCCATAATATCACTGGAAACGATCTTTGCGGTAGAACCTTTGGCTATTTTATAGTTTCCCTGAAGCGATAAGGTTACAAAAAGACGACCAGAATAGTCGCTCATCAGTTCGATATCTGAAACCTGTCCGACCTGATAGCCATTTATGGTAACAGTACTTGACTTGAGTAGTCCGTCAATTTTTTCGTAAACAACGTAGTAATTGGTGTTTCGCTTTAATATGTCGATGCCTTTCAGGAAATTTGTGCCCCAAACAAGGATGGCTGTACAGGCTATAACTAAAAAGCCCAATTTGGTGTATTTCGAAATCTTAATCATATTTCTACTAATTTTCTGTTTCCCTGATACAAAGCTATGCAGCATTAATCAGGAAACCAAATCGTTTTTATTCAATCGGTATTTTCCTGATACGTTAATTGGAGTTCGTATTGATGATAGTACGTTTGCCATCAATAAAGTAGACAATAAATGCCTGAGAAAATTTCAATTTAATCTTTTGTAGTATTGGTGTTATATCTTCAATAGATGTTTCTTTCCCGATATAGTACCGGTAATATTTATCAGTTTTTTCTCTTCTGACTTCTTTCAATCCTTTGAAATTTGCAGCAGATGGTTCTATAGGAGTTGTATTGGCTCCAATTTGAACACTATAATAGGTATTGCTGCTTGCTACTCCATTGTTTGACAATGTATCCTCCGATGCGACTGGAGTTTCACTCGATTTGCTTTTTTCTTCAGTCTCAATCTTTTTAGTAATCTCAGGCTTATTTTCTTCTACCTTAACTGCCTTCTCCATTGGTTTATTTTCTTCTTTCTTCTCAGGCAAAACGCTAAGAACTGAAGTGTCAGGTTTCGTATTTGAATTAGCCATATGACGGGCAGGAGTAATAGAACCTGAACTCCTGAACTTAAATCTCCGAAATGCATCAAAAATTGAGCTGGCAATAACATGTTGCCCTTCATCGCTCTTCAAATAATTGGCTTCGGCCTGATTGCTCACAAAACCGGTCTCGACCAAAACACTTGGCATGGAAGACTCGCGCAGAACCAGAAATCCGGCTTGTTTTACTCCTCTGTTCGAACTTTCAAGCCGTGATTTGAACTGACGCTGAATGTCATCTGCAAACGATAAACTTTGATCCAGATAATTATCCTGAACCATTTCAAACATGATGTATGATTCGGAAGAATTTGGATCAAAACCCTCATAGGTTTGTCGGTAATTATCCTCCATTAAGATTACAGAGTTTTCTTTCTTGGCAACATCAAGGTTATCATTCGAACGGTGAAGACCTAAAACAAATGTTTCGGTTCCTCTGAGAGATGGAGTACCGCAGGTATTGGCATGAAGCGAAATGAATAAATCAGCTTTATTTCTATTGGCAATTCTGGATCGGTCAATCAATGGAACAAAAACGTCAGTATTTCGGGTAAAAACAACTTTCACATCCGAAAAATTTTCTGTTATATATTTACCCAACTTAAGACCAATTCCAAGAACAACATCTTTTTCCTGAATACCTTTTGATACTGCTCCCGGATCTTTTCCACCATGTCCCGGATCAATTACAACCACCATTTGTTTACTATTTTCTTTAACAACAGACGCTGAAAAAGAATTTCCGGAGATGAAAAGACTGAATAGTAACGGTAATATAGGCTTGAAATAGTAAAACTTCATCGTATTCAAGTTGAATGAATGTACAAAAATATAAATATTAAAATTATTTTACATTTCTTGACGTTTAGGTATAGACCTTATTTATATTTTTGCAAACCGAACAGCAAATGTGTTCACATCTTATAAACTGTGGTTTTGATAAAAAATCTGCTTACAAATATATTATTTTTAGTTGCGCTTTCCTCGTTCGGTCAGCTGAATCAGAAATCCGATACGATTTCTGAAATTCCAGTTCTTGTTAAAGATTCGATATCCATTCTTAGCAATGATTCAATTCCGGTTTTGCCGATTAAAGCGTCTACTGATTCGGTTGCTAAACCTTTGCTTGAGGCTATTATTACCTATTCGGCGGTCGATTCAATTATTCCTGATTTTGAGAACCAGAAAATGTACATGTACAAAAATGCTGTAATCAATTATCAAAATATTGAACTAAAGGCAGACTACATTATGCTTGATCTTGTCAGCAAGGAAGTTTATGCCGAAGGCTTGCCTGACTCAACAGGGACGATTGTTGGAACCCCTGTGTTTAAAGAAGGTGATGAGGAGTTTGAATCAAAGACGATGAGGTATAATTTTGAAACACAAAAGGGGATTATTACTGATGTGAAGACAACCCAAGGCGATGGGTTTGTACACAGTGATTTAACCAAAAAGATAAGCAAGGATGAGTTTATTCTGGAAAAAGGTAAATATACCACTTGTGATGCAGAACACCCTCATTTTTACCTTCGAATGACCAAAGCAAAGGTTATCTCAAATAAGAAAATTATTACAGGTCCAGCTTATCTGGTTCTGGAAGATTTTCCGATCTATTTTCCAATGATACCTTTTGGATATTTTCCCAATTCAACAACTTATACATCAGGTATTTTGATTCCGACCTATGGTGAAGAGCAAACTCGCGGATTCTTTTTACGTGAAGGTGGATATTATTGGGCTGCAAGCGACCATTTTGATCTGGCTCTTCGGGGCGATATCTATTCAAAGGGATCGTGGGCAACAAAGTTGCATACGAATTATAAGGTTCGGTATAAATATAGTGGAAGCTTCGATTTTAGTTATAACCTGAATAAATATTCAGAAAAACCCTTGCCTGATGCTCGAACAACAAAAGGATTTAGCTTGGCAATCACTCATTCGCAAGATTCAAAAGCTAATCCAAACCGAACATTATCAGCAAGTGTAAATTTGTCGACCAGCTCGTTTGACAAAGAAAATACTTATATGAATAATGCGACTTCGGTTCAAACTTATTTGCAGACTCAAAAATCGTCGAGTATTTCGTATACCAAGAAATTCGAAAATAGCCCGTTCAATATGTCGCTAAACCTTCGTCACTCGCAAAATTCACGTGATACAACGATATCTTTAAGCTTGCCTGAATTGACATTCAATATGTCGAAAATAAATCCATTTAAGGTTAAAAATAGGATAGGCCCGGTAAAATGGTACGAAAAAATCAGTTTCAGCTACTCTGGTAACATAAAAAACTCGATCTCGAATGTTAAAGAAAAGGACTTTTTAAAACAATCACTTATTAAAGATTGGCAAAATGGCTGGCAACATTCTATACCAATTTCTTTGCCTTCGTTTAATCTATTGAAATATATTAATTTAAGTCCAAGCTTTAATTACTCGGAACGGTGGTATACGAGCTACATAAACAAGCGGTACGATCCGAATAGTACCTATGTTTCGCCTAGAACAGATCATGTGATGATTGATACCGTCTATTCATTTCGACGGAATTACAATTATTCGTACAGTATAAGTACATCGACCAATATTTATGGGATGTACACCATGCGTAATCCAAACTCGCGAATAAAAGCGATCAGGCATAAAATCACACCATCTGCCAGTTTTAGTTATACGCCAGATTTTGGTCAGAAGAAATTTGGATTCTGGGGGAGTTACATCGATGGTAGTGGAAAAGTTAATTATTATAACCACTTTGAAAATGGTGTCTTTGGTTCAGCAGGAATGGGTGAAAGTGGTGCAATTAGTTTCAATCTTAATAATAATCTGGAAGCCAAAGTGTTGGAGGTGAGTGATTCGGTTGCCTCGAAGGATGAAAAGCCAAAATATAAGAAGGTTAAGATTATTGATATCAGTGCGAATACTTCGTATAATATGATTGCAGATTCGTTTAAACTGAGTCCTATTGGTATTTCGGCCCGAACAACAATTAAAGGTATCAGTGTTAATATGGGGGCCAATCTAAATCCATACATGGTTAATACAAAGGGAAGAGTTATTGATGAATATGTTTGGAGTCACAAAAGCGGATTGAATAAGCTAGGCAGGCTTACCAACGCCAATATGTCCTTCGGGATGAATTTCGATTCGAAAAAAGAAAAGCCGGCTGCAGAAACCGATAAAAACAAAAGCCAGGGAGAAAAGCCAGAAAAGAGTGACGAACCTGAATATGTTGTCTTTAATATGCCTTGGAGCTTCAGGTTTGATTATTCATTTTACTACAACAATGCATACGTTTACAATAGTACTACTGGAATTGCAAAGCAAACAAAAACCATTAATCAAAGCTTAAACTTTGGTGGAAAGCTAAGTATGACGGAGAAATGGAGCATGGATATGAATACCAATTTCGATGTTCAGGCTATGAAGTTTTCGTTTACTACTGTAAATATAAGCCGAACATTACACTGCTGGACGATGTCGTTTAATTTTGTTCCTTTTGGTGATCGAAAAAGTTACAGTTTTAACTTGTCGGCCAGTTCGGCAATACTACGCGACTTGAAGGTTTCAAAACAGAGTTCGTGGCGTGATAATTAATGGCGAGAGTTGAATATTTTCAATTGATTTGTTTAATTACCTCATTGAATTTTAATTGCAATAAGCTTTTTAGAAGTAAAATGATTCTTTGTTTGATTTTTAAAATTGCATCATCATCCTTTTTTAATCAATAAATTTTGTTTAATTTAACTCAGAATAAAGTTGCTATAATTTTTGAATTATAGTAATTGAATTTTGCGATAGTCTGTGATATTTACAGATCTGAAAATGAAATTTAGGGTTAACAAAATTTTATGCAATTCCAAAATAAGATATTAATAATTGAGGACGACCAACGATTAGGTGTTACGATTCAGAATGTGCTTGCTTTTAATAAATATGATGTTTGTTATGTTGATAGTGGAGCCGCAGGCATACAGAAAGCATTAGAATATAATCCTCATTTGATATTGTGTGATATCAATATGGATCCTATGGATGGATATCAGGTATACAAAGTATTAGAAGAAAGTAAAATTTTGAATAGGATTCCATTCATTTTCATAACCGGCAGTTCAGATTTGGAAGATATAAGGTATGGTATGTCACTTGGTGCGGATGATTATATCGTGAAGCCATTTAGCAATTCTGATTTATTAAAGACGATAGAAAGACGTCTCGAAAAGTTCAAGGCGATCAGAGAGGATTCGCACCGCGAGTTTATTCGATTGTTTGATCTTTCTCCGATTGGAATGTTAATTTTTGATGTGAATACAATTTATAAAGCGAATTCAGCATTCAGAAATTTAATAAATATCGATAAAGAAGATTTGACGGGTATTGGAATTGATCGGTTTATCGATTCTAACTCAATCCAGAAACTACATGGAGCCATACCCAAATATATATCTGACCGAAACGAGATCTTTAATGGAATAGTAAAATTGAACCGGAATAGTGGTGGTGAAATCCAAATGAAATTTGTTGTTTCAGAATTCGAAAAATTTTCAAATTACACTCTCTTAATTGGGTTCTTTTATGCCGCACTGGAAGCTCGTTCAGCAATGGATAGTGATTTGCTTATTGCTGAAGTAAATGGTCTGCTCAAGCGCGAAAATATTAAAGTTACGGATGCTTTAGATGAGAAGATTACGAACATCATTAAACAAAAAAAGCTGAATATACAAAATCATAAAAACACGTTTTTTACAGCCAGAGAAAATCAGGTGTTATGCTTGTCAATGGAGGGCTTACCAATTAAAAATATAGCTGATAGGCTTTCAATATCTGACCGGACTGTTGAAAAATACCGGACGCGGCTTATGGAAAAAGCAAGTGCAGGCAATATGATTGAAGTTATCATTTTCGCGCTGAAAAATGGTTTGGTTGAAATATAAGTTCTGACAGATTGATCTGTGCTATTCGGCTTAAAAGAAAAGAGGCAACATTCAATTCTGAATGTTGCCTCTTTTCTTTTAGAAAGGTAAGTCGTTGCCTGAATCATCACTTGGTTCCGGCGGAATATCTCCTGATGTAAATTCTGGCGGAAAGTTTTTAGCAGAACTGGCAGCTCCTGCATTTTCAATTTTCCAGGCGTTTATATTGTGGTACCATTTCCCATTGAAATCGCGAGATTCAAGCGAAAAAAACACTTCAATCTCCGTACCTTCATTGACCCCGTCGATTAAACTTATTTTATCGCCAAAAAGCGTAAAGCATACTTTTTTAGGAAATTGCTCATTGGTTTCAATAACAAAATCTTGTTT
>JBBQXI010000140.1:0-9264 GCA_038209805.1 Bacteroidales bacterium
GTTGGCAAAACAGAGATTAGCGGTGACAATGCTTTTACACTTTACGATACTTTCGGATTTCCATTCGATTTAACCAGCCTGATTCTGCGAGAAAAAGGTTTGACTGTTGATGAAGCTGGTTTCAATGCTGAAATGGAAAAACAAAAAGAACGCTCGCGTAATGCAGCGGCTCAGGAAACCGACGACTGGGTAGAGTTCAAGAAAATTGAACAGGTTGAATTTGTTGGTTACGATTACCTTGAAGCAGAAGTGCATATTTCGCGCTACCGCAAGGTGACTCAGAAAAATAAAGAATTTTATCATCTGGTTTTCGATAAAACGCCTTTCTATGGCGAATCGGGCGGTCAGGTTGGCGATAGCGGATACATTGAGTTTGGCGGACAAAAAACGCTTATTCTCGATACTCAGAAAGAAAATAACTTGACGGTTCACATCGCGCAGAAACTCCCGGCAAATCCGGCTGCTGCATTTAAAGCCGTTGTTGAAGTGAAAAAGCGAACCTTAACCATGAATAACCACTCGGCCACGCATTTGCTTGATCAGGCTTTGCGCGAAGTGTTGGGCATGCATGTGGAACAAAAAGGATCGTTGGTGAACAGCGAATATCTACGATTCGACTTTGCACATTTCCAGAAAGTATCTCGCGAAGAATTGGATAAGATTCAGGCTCGCGTAAACGAATTGGTTCGCAAAAACCTTGCTCTCGAAGAAAATCGCGCTGTTGCTTTCGATGAAGCCAAAAAACTGGGAGCAATCGCGCTTTTTGGTGAAAAATATGGCGACTTTGTTCGCGTAATCAAATTTGGCGAGTCGGTTGAGTTGTGCGGTGGAACTCACGTTCCTTCAACCGGACAAATTGGTTCGTTTATCATTACTTCTGAAAACGCCATTTCGGCTGGAGTTCGCCGTATTGAGGCGATTACTGCCGACCGCGCCGAAGAATTTGTGAAGAAACACCTAGACGAACTGACCGAAGTAAAATCTGTTCTCAACAATACACAAAACCTGAAAAAATCGGTTGAAGATTTGGTGGTACAAAACGGCCGTTTGCAAAAGCAAATCGAAGAATTTGAGCGCAAAGCTGCCTCCGGAATTAAAGATGAACTGAAGAAAAAAGTACAGTCGATAAATGGAGTGAATGTGATTGCTGAAGTCATCCAACTTGATTCGGCTCAGGCGGTGAAAGATTTGGCTTTCCAGTTGAAAGGCGAAATTGAAAACCTGTTCCTTGTTTTGGGTTCGGCCATTGGCGGAAAACCATCGATTTCGGTGATGATTGCTGAAAACCTGGTTGCCGAAAAAGGCTTGAATGCAGGCGCTGTGGTTCGCGAAGCTGCCAAAGAAATGCAGGGCGGCGGCGGTGGCCAAGCATTTTACGCAACTGCTGGCGGTAAAGACCTTTCAGGACTTTCGGCAGCCGTTGAAAAAGCAAAATCATTTGTGAAATAAAGAAAGCGCAACCTGTTTGTGCTTTTCAATATAAAAGACCTGTCAGATTTTAAAACCTGACAGGTCTTTTTGGTTCAAACCGCATCATTTTATGTAATTTTGTTCTTTCAAATCTCATCCTGAAAGAATGAAAAACTCGCTAGGTAAAACCATCTTTCGATTTCTGTGGAAAGTTGCCCTTTGGTTCGTTGGACTATCTATCTTTTCGGTTGTTGTCTTTCGGTTTGTGCCGGTACCGGTGACCCCACTCATGTTGATTCGCTGCGGAGAACAGATGTTTTCATCCGATCAGCTTCGTCTGAAGCACGACTGGGTGTCGATTGACGAGATTTCGAAGAACTTGCCGTTGGCCTTAGTTTGCAGCGAAGATCAGAATTTTATGAGCCATTCTGGATTTGACATGAAGGCCATTGAGCGCTCTGTTGATGCTGCCAAGCGCGGTGCAAAAAGGGTTCGGGGTGCCAGCACCATTTCTCAGCAAACAGCAAAGAATGTGTTCCTTTGGCCAGGTAGAAGTTGGATTCGCAAAGGTTTTGAAGTTTATTTTACCGTTTTGATTGAATTCGTTTGGAGCAAGGAGCGAATCATGGAAGTTTACCTCAACAGCATCGAAATGGGAAAAGGAATTTATGGAGCCGAAGCTGCTGCTGAATTTTACTGGCATACCTCTGCTAAAAATCTATCCCGGACGCAGGCTGCAGCCATTGCAGCTATACTGCCCAATCCCCGAAAATACAGCGCAAATCCACCCGGACCATACGTTCAGGAGCGAATTGGCTGGATTGTCGATCAAATGGGGCAGTGGGGAACTTTGCGGTTCAAATAGAACAATTTCCCTTTTAAGCAAATCTTAAGAAACCAAAGTCGTTGGAATCTGTTATACTATTTCGTCCGAATTTATTCGGATTTTTTTTATAGCCGACATATTGAAAATTAAATTTCTATCGTTACTATTTAGACTGATTCCAAATTAAACAATCGAATTATGAAACGAACATGTTGCTTCACCCCTGAAGATCTGGTAATAAATTTCAGCAACATGGAGTTCCATACTACCTTTAAAAATTAAATTACTATCGTATGAATAAGATCCTGAATTTCCTTTTTTCATTCCCTTTCATGGGTTTTTTATTGCTGGTTATGGCTTTTTCGATGGGCTTTGCCACTTTCGTCGAAAACTATTATGGAACCGAAGCTGCACAAAATTTAATCTATAAATCGTTTTGGTTTAGTTCGGTTTTGGTGCTTCTGGCAATCAACCTTGCAGTTAATTTCGTCAGGCATAAGATGTACACTCGTCAGCGAATTTCGGTGGGAATATTCCATATTTCGTTTATCATTATCCTGATTGGTGCTGGCATTACCCGATACATTAGTTTCGAAGGAGTGATGCACATTCGCGAAGGTCAGACTTCCGATTTTATACTTTCTTCAGAAGATAACCTGACCGTGAAAAGCGGTAATCAAACCGTTAGCAATCCTGTCCTTTTTTCAGAAATTACACCAAACGATTTTGATGAAAATATTGTCGTTGATGGTCGTAAAATCAGGGTCAAATCAGTTGGGTTTATAAAAAATGCAGTTCAAACGGTAAAAGAAGATCCTTCAGGAAAAGAGATGATTGACTTTGTGATTTCGCAAGGTCAGGGGCGCGAAAATTATGTTTTCTCGAAAGGAAATATCCTGAATCTTGGAAATATCCAGCTTGGTTTTGAACAGCCGGGGGCTAATTTTCAGTTTATAGATCGCAATGGTAGTTTGTTTCTGGCAGCCGATCGTACTGTCGAAATTCGTTCGATGACCGGTGGCGAAACAACAGTTGTGAATGCAAATGATACCATCCCTGTTGAGACCATGCAGCTTTATGCCATTGATGGTTACATGCTTTTGGTGAAGAATTTCTATACACATGCAAGATCTGTAGTTGAAAAAGATCCTTCAGGAAATGAAGGCATTGATGCCGTTACCATGGAAATTACTGATGGTGCGAATAAACAAACGGTAAATGTAATGGGCAAACATGGTATGAGGGGCGAACCGTTTATGGTTCTGGTCGGGAATTCTACCCTTGAAATTACTTACGGCGCTGATCCGATTTACCTGCCATTTACCTTGCAGCTAACCGATTTTCAGATGGAAAAATATCCGGGGTCGATGAGCCCGTCATCGTATGCCAGTGAGTTGGTTTTAATTGATAATGAGCGTAATGTTAAACGAAATGTACGGGTTTTTATGAATAATACTTTGAATTATCGCGGGTATAAATTCTTTCAGTCTTCATACGATCAGGATGAGGGTGGAACTGTGCTTTCGGTAAATGCCGATCAGTTGGGAACTACTGTTACTTACCTCGGCTATATCCTTCTTGGACTTGGTTTTGTTTTAGCTTTATTCAGTAAAACCTCACGTTTCCATTCGTTGGTTCAACGTTTAAAACAATATTCTAACCCGGTTGGGCTGGTCATTTTAAGTTTGTTTTTCCTGAATGTTGGTACCGCAAAGGCTGATAGTTCTGAGTTGTCACCTATTCCAAGAATTGATCAGGCTGTTTTAACTGATTTTTCCAGATTATGGATTCAGGAGCAGGATGGCCGGATTGAACCGGTTTCGACTTTGTCGTCAGAGATACTTCGGAAGGTAGCGCGTAAATCAGATTTTGAAGGTCGTTCGCCTGAAGAAGTGATGCTAGGCTTGTATTTGTATCCTGAATATTGGCGAAATGTTCCAATGGTTTATGTCACCAATAATCAATTAAAAACATTGCTTGGGGTTACCGAAAGCCGCATTCCGCTAACTGCGCTTTTCGATGATAAAGGAGCGTATAAATTGATGGAGCCTGTTAAAGCGGCCTTCGCTAAAATGCCAGCTTCTAGAAATGTGTATGAAAAGGAAATTATCAATTTGGATGAGCGAGTTAATGTTTGCTTTATGGTAATCAATGGCGATGCGTTTGCACTCTTTCCTGGAATTACAAAAGACGTCAAGTGGGCATTTCCCGGAAATAGTCCTGCGGGTTTGTCAACGGAGGAGTCGTTGTTTGTCAACAAGGGTTTTGAGCTCCTGAAAGAAGCGATAAATGGCCAAGGCCAAATTAGTGCCCGACAGATTATGGCTAGTATTGCATCGTACCAAACGAAATATGGTTCAAGTTATTTGCCATCCAACTCAAAAAAGGAGGTTGAGATTTTCTATAATTCGCTGAATCCGTTTAAGCGGGTTTTCCCAATCTATCTTTTGCTTGGGTTCACCCTACTGATCGTGTTATTTGTCAATATTTTCAGGCAAAAAAACATAGGTTCGAAAGTGCGGATGGGCTTTACTTTATTAATTGTACTCGGATTTTTACTTCACACGTTCGGACTGGCTTTGCGCTGGTACATTTCGGGGCATGCCCCTTGGTCGAACGGCTACGAATCGATGGTTTACGTTGCCTGGGCTTCGATGCTGGCTGGAGTAATTTTTGGCCGAAAATACCCGATGGTTATTGCCACTTCAGCCATGCTTTCAGGAATTATATTGTTTGTAGCTCACCTCAATTGGATGAATCCTGAAATCACACATCTGGTGCCGGTTTTGAATTCTTATTGGCTGATGATTCATGTGGCTGTTATTACTGCAAGTTATGGATTTATCGGGATGAGCGCATTTATCGGCCTGTTGGTTTTGGTTTTGTTTAGCCTCAGCAATCCGAAGAATAGTAAAAATATAAAGAATATAATTCTTCAACTTACCACCATCAGCGAGATGTCGGTGACTGTAGGCTTGTATATGCTTACGATTGGAACTTTCCTCGGTGGCGTTTGGGCTAACGAGAGTTGGGGCCGATACTGGGGTTGGGATTCGAAGGAAACCTGGGCGCTGGTAACGGTTGTCATTTATTCATTTGTTGCTCATATGCGCCTGATTCCTTCACTGAAAGGTATTTACAATTACACAGTAGCCACGGTTGTCGGTTTCTCTTCGGTGCTGATGACCTATTTTGGAGTGAACTATTACCTGAGTGGTTTGCATTCATATGGCCGTGGTTCGATTGATGGAATGCACTGGTCTGTGTATGTATTTGCCGGAATCGTAGTCGCCCTTTTAATCTCGTCAAATCTCAAACAGAAAAATTTGGATTTCGAAAATACAAAATAGTACTATCTTTAAAGTCTTGTTGATCGAACTAAACGATAAGACTTATGGCAATCGAGGTAAAAAGAACCTTTGACATTCTTGAATTTTGTCTCAGTAAATTTTCCAGAAAAGATGCTTTGGGTGGGAAAAACGGGAACGACTGGTATGTATATAGTACTGCCGAATATGTTGAGAAATCCCACCATTTTGCAATTGGGTTAATGGCTTTGGGCCTGAAAAAAGGCGATAAAGTTGCTACCGTTACAGCCAACCGGCCTGAATGGAACTTCGCTGACATGGGTCTGGCTATGACGGGAATCGTTCATGTGCCTATTTATCCAACAATTAGCGATGAAGAATATAGCTATATCCTCGAACATGCCGAAATAAAAATGTTACTGGTAGGTGACCGAAAACTGTCTGAAAAACTAAGTTCGATTGCCTCCCGATTACCCGAAATAGCCCACATTTATTCATTTGAAGAGGTGGAAGGTGTGCCTAACTTTGACGAAATTCTGCAATTAGGAAAAGATCATCAGAAGGAATTGGCGGCTCAGTTGGAAGAAATCAAGAAAGCTGTTGATCCTGAAGATTTGGCAACCATTATTTACACTTCAGGCACAACAGGAGTTCCCAAAGGAGTGATGTTGACACATACCAATTTGGTGTCGAACTTTCTGGTTCATTCGAAGATGCACAATCTTGGGATAGATCACCGGGTGATTAGTTTTCTTCCGCTTTGCCATGTATACGAACGCAGTGTGAATTACCATTTTCAATATAAGGGAATGGGGATTTATTACGTTGGAAACCTCGGACAAATTGTTTCGGCGATAAAAGAAATCAAACCTCACATGTTTAATTCGGTTCCACGTTTGCTTGAGCGGGTTTACGATGGTTTTGTATCGAAAGGCAAGGAACTGAGCGGACTAAAAAAGATGGTTTATTTCTGGGCGCTAAGTCTGACCCGGCATTTTGAATATAACAAAAAGTATAATTTATTCCTGAAACTCCGGATAAAACTGGCTGACAAACTCATTTATTCCAAATGGCGAGAAGCACTCGGTGGAAACATTGTTTATGTTGTTTCGGGCGGTGCGGCCTTGCAGCCACGTATTGCCCGGGTATTGGGAATGGCCGGAATGCTGAATCTGGAAGGATATGGACTGACCGAAACCTCTCCGGTGATAGCAGTTAATAATCCGGCAACACGGGAAATGAAAATTGGTACGGTTGGAGCTGTATTGAAAAATGTGGAGGTGAAATTTGCCGAAGATGGCGAAATACTAGTGAAAGGCCCAAGTGTGATGAAAGGCTATTACAAAGCTCCTGAATTAACTGCCGAAGTTATTGATGAGGAAGGCTGGTTTCATACCGGCGATATTGGTATTTTGGAAGACGATAAATTCTTGAAAATTACCGATCGCAAAAAGGAAATGTTCAAGCTTTCGGGCGGAAAATACATTGCACCGCAGATGATTGAGAACAAGATGAAAGCTTCGTTCTTTATTGAACAGGTGATGGTGATCGGTGCCGGAGAAAAGTTTGCCAGCGCCTTAATCTCTCCAAACTTTATGTATCTGCACGATTGGTGTAGCCAGCGAAAAATACACTTTCAGAACAACGAACAACTGATACAGAAGTCGGAAGTACTCGCGCAATTTCAACGCGAAGTGGTTGCCATAAATAAAACTCTTGGAGAACATGAAGAAATTAAACGCTTTCGTTTAGTGAGCGACGAATGGACACCACAAAGTGGTGAGTTATCTCCAACCTTAAAGTTGAAAAGAAGCTACGTATCTGCAAAATATCAACCGATTGTCGACGAGATTTATTCGGTGCAGAAGATACAATCTGGAGGTCGGTTTCATCTGCCAAAAATTAATCTGAATTTTGACATGAACGAATTTATCAAGAGGTTGAAATTATAGAAGTGTACATGTTTTAGGGACTAAAAAATTTCTCCAAATGATTTCAAAAGCGCCAACCAGCATCGATGAGTATATTGCTGATTTTCCGGTGGAGATTCAATCTCTCCTGAATGACGTCCGGTCAACCATCAAACAGGCAGCACCAGATGCTGAAGAATCGATTGGCTATGGAATGCCCGCTTTTAAAACTCACGGCAAACCCCTGGTGTATTTTGCTGCATTTAAAAATCATATTGGTTTTTATGCCACTCCAACCGGACATGCAGAGTTTGCGAAAGAACTTTCAAAATACAAACAAGGGAAAGGTTCGGTCCAATTTCAGATCGACCAGCCCATGCCATTAGAGCTTATCTCACAGATCGTTGAGTTTAGAGTGATTGAAAATCAGGAGAAAGTAAAGAGGAAATAGGACACTTTGGAATTGCAGTACAACCGAAGTCTAAGGAGGATATCGATAGTCAGCCAAGTGGCTGCAACATGTATTCGTGTTTTTTGTATATTTGAATATCTAAAAATAAAAGCGATGTCGACTGCTGAATTAAATGGAATTAAATTGGACTTGATCGACTGGATTAATAAACTTTCAGATGCGGATCTTATTCAATTTTTAGACGGATTACTGATATCAAGAGCTCAAAACGACTGGTGGGAAGAGCTCCCTGTCGCTCAAAAGAAACAAATTCTTGAAGGGGTGAAAGATGCTGACGAAGGTAAGCTGATGGACTCGAAGAAGTTCTGGAAAAATCTGAACAATGCCTAAGCCCAAAGTTGCATCCATTTTATGGACCGAGAGGTCTTTGCAAAATGCCATTTCAATCAAAGAATATCTGATTTCAATTTTTTCCACCAAAGAGGTTGATCGTTTTTATGTCATTTTGCAATCCTTTGAAATTGCTGTTTGCGCTTTCCCCGAACTTTATCCCCAATCATTAGTTCAGAAAAATATCTGACGTGCCGTTTTGAGCAAGATTCTTTCGGCATATTACCGCGTTCACAAAGGTAAAATTGAGGTGATTGCCTTGTTGGATAACCGATGTGATGTTTGGCAAAGGCTTTGATGAATTAGATATAGTGTGATGCTATTTTTACTTTTTTCAACAAAAAATCCCGAATTTCAAGTTAACTGAAATTCGGGATTTTTAAATTTTCAACTATTTTGTATTAGTTTCTTCTACGTCTTGGACGATCGCTGCGGTCGTTAAAGCCACCTTCGCGGCTGCGACCTTCTCTTGGGCGTCCGCCACCATAGCTTCCACCGCTGCTTTCTCTCCGGAACGATCCTTCTTCTCTTGGTGATGCAGGTTGTCCTTCGATGGATTGCACTTTACCAATGTTGATGACATGACCTTCAATTACCTGGTTGTTTAGTGCATTAACAAGGTCTTTTTCGAATGCGCTGTCAACTTCGAAGAACGAGAATTTGCGCTGAATGTCGATTTTGCCAATTTCGATGTTTCTGCGATTCGAATATTCGTTAATCAGGCCAATCAAACCTGAAGCATTCAGGTTTTGTTTTTTTCCGGCATTAATGAATAATTTGGTAAAACTCATGCGATCGCTTCCACGATCATTACGGTCGTTACGTCCCATCGAATCGCGTCCAGCTTCAACCCTGATATTCAAATCGCGTGCGTTTTTATAGTAGTTGAGCAATTCGTTGAATTCTAGTGATACAAAGTGTTTCACAATATCGTTATGGGTCATGCCCTCAAATTGATCCAGAATCTGTGGCAGGTATTTTTCAACCTGTCCACTGCTGATGTCAACG
>JBBQXI010000141.1:0-9221 GCA_038209805.1 Bacteroidales bacterium
ATAAATACGGTTTTTATGTGATGGACGAAGCCAACCAGGAGTCGCATGGCTATGGAATCGGAAACACAGTATTGGGCGACAATCCTGTCTGGAAAAAATCGCATGTGGAGCGGGCTGTTTCTTTGGTGGAGCGCGATAAAAACCACGCCTGTGTAATTTTCTGGTCGCTTGGGAACGAAGGTGGAAAAGGACAAAACCTTAAAGCAATGGCTGATACAATTCGAAAATTAGACAATACGCGTTTAATTTTTTCGGATTCAGATCGAGGTGTTTCTGACATTTACGATGATTCTTATTTGCACCCGGATACATTGAAGAAATTTGCACAAAAAATAAAGCAGCCATTTACCATGCGGGAATATCTTCACGTAATGGGCAATTCGGGTGGCAATTTGCAGGATTACTGGGATGTAATTTATGCCGATCCAAGTATCTGTGGCGCTGCTATTTGGGAATGGGTCGATCAGGCATTGGCTCAGCCAATTAATGGTTCGCCCATGAAATTCGATGGACATCCTGCCGATTTAAAACTGAAAGATAACGAGCATTGGGCCTATGGTGGTGATTTTGGTGATCAGCCCAACGATGGAAATTTCTGCATCAAAGGCTTGATTCGTGCCGACCGGATTCCAAATCCACATTACTACGAAGTGCAAAAAGTGTATCAAAATGTTGTATTTCAGCTTGAAAGCACAAACCCAATTTCTGTAAAAGTTACCAATCATTTCAATTTTCTGCCGCTCAGTAATTTTAACCTGATGTTTGAATTTACTTCGAACGGGAAAATCATTGGTTCAGGAATGTTGGATGCAAACTCTATTCTGCCCGGAAAATCAGGAAATATTCCGATTCTCTTGCCTGAAAATTTTGATAAAACTTCCGAAGAAATTAACCTGAATCTTTATGTCCGCCTGAAAAAAGCAACACTTTGGGCTGAAGGTGGTTATTGCATTGCCCGTGAACAATTTGTGCTGAAACCTACAATAGCTCAAAAAATTGCTGCGACTGGCAAGGAATTGACAGTAAATGAATCGGAAACAGAAATTTCGGTAAAAAACGATTCTAATCTGTTCATATTCAGCAAAACCAATGGCGCACTGAAAAGCTGGAAACACAACTCAACCGAGTTGTTGAAAGGGCAATTGGAACCCTACTTCTGGAAACCCATGAACGACAACCAGAAATACAGCGGATACTTGCGTGAACAGGGAAAATGGAAAACTGCTGCCGAAAAACGAAAATTAGACAAGGTTGAAATCAATAAACAAGCAAGAATGGTGAGCATTAGCTATTCAATGAATTTACCCACCATTGGCGCTACTTACATACTAAACTACCAAATAAATGGTGCAGGACAAATTCAGGTGGAGGCTGATTACAAACCAACTTGCGATACCATTCCATTAATTCCCAAATTTGGAATGCGGTTGCAGATTCCGGCGAATTTTAACTTCATCAATTGGTACGGTCGCGGACCATTCGAGAATTACCCTGACCGAAAAACTGCCGCACTCATTGGACTATACGAATCGAAACTGGCGAATTTCTGGGTCAATTATGTTGCCCCACAAGATAATGGAAATCGTTGCGATGTTCGGTGGTTCGCATTATCAACTCAAAATGGTGGTTCTATCAGGGTTTCAGGATTGCAGCCATTGTGTTTTCGGGCATGGCCGTATTCGGAAGACGACCTTGAAAAGGCTGACCACGATTACAAATTACCTACCCGTGATTTTATCAACATCAACATCGATCTGAACATTCACGGGGTTGGTGGAAACGATACATGGGGCGCCAAAACGATGGAGAAATACACAATTCCGGGAAATAAACCTTACAGCTATGGGGTTGTAATGGAATATCTGGATAACAAATAGCTACTATTAATTGAATGAAACAAATTCTAATACATCCTAATTAAATTGTTATGAAGTATTTAGTTATCTCGTTTTTGACACTGATTGTAAATGTCAATTCATTTTCGCAATCGACATTGCCTGTAGGTTATCCTGACCGACATCAATCTTTTGATGTACTTCCTGGGTTCATCAATCCTCCCTCAGGTTATGGCGAAGTTCCATTTTACTGGTGGCAGGGAGATACGCTTACACGTGAACGACTGGAATGGCAACTCAACCAGTTGCAGGGCAAGAAGATATCGAGTCTGCAAATCAATTACAGTCACCTCGATGAAGGTGGTTTGTCATATGGACTTTCAAGACCAAGTAAGCCTGCACTTTTTACCGATGACTGGTGGAATCTTTTTAAGTGGTTTGCAGCCGAGGCCCAAAAGCGTGGAATGACTGTCAGTTTGAGTGATTACACACTTGGAATTGGGCAAGGTTTTTCGCTGGATGAAGCCATCAAAGAAAACTCTGATCTGAATGGGGCTGAACTACGGAACTTGCAAAAAACTCTTTCAGGGAAAGGCACATGGAAACTGCCAACCAATTATTTATCATTAACTACTTTCAAGCTAAATCCCGACAGTTCCATTATCACTGCATCACGCAAAAATCTTCTTCCTGAAGTAAATAACGGAACGATTTCGTATGATTTTGGGATTGAAAAATGGAAAATTATTTGCGTTTATCCTGAACAGATTGTTCCGTCTTACGACCCTATGAATCCGGAAAGTGGGAATGCGTATTGCCAGCATTTCTTTGGAAAATTTGAACACGAACTTGGCAAAAATTCCAAAGCACTGAACTTTTTTTTCTCGGACGAATTGAACTTCCGTTTGGGCGGAAATCTCTGGAACAAATACTTTGCTAAGGAATTTGAGAGACGAAAGGGCTACGAATTAGAGCCATATTTAGACGCTCTATTCCTGAATGTTGGCAACATTACATCAAAAATAAGGATCGACTACAACGATGTAATTGTGGCTCTGAGCGAAGAAAATTTCTTTAAACCAGTATTCCAATGGCATGAGGATCGGGGTCTGATATTTGGTTGCGACCATGGTGGACGTGGCCGCGAAGTTGTCGAGTTTGGCGACTATTTCCGCACCCAACGATGGAATCAGGGGCCAGGTTCAGATCAGCCCAATCTGGGAAAAGATATCATCAAGGCCAAAGTGGCTTCGTCGATTGCACATTTGTATGAGCGGCCTCGCGTGTGGCTCGAAGGTTTTTACGGCAGCGGTTGGGGAACTACATCCGCCGGAGTAACCGATGCCATCTTTTCCAATTTCGTTGCTGGATATAATTTGTTGTCATTCCACGGCTTGTACTATTCAACCCAAGGTGGGTGGTGGGAATGGGCACCACCCTGCAACCACTTCAGAATGCCCTACTGGAAACAAATTGATCCGCTGATGAATTGTGTTCAGAGGTTATCTTTTTTACTATCACAAGGTTATCACAATTGCGATGTAGCCATTTTATACCCGGTTGAACCGGTAATTGCTGATACCAACGGATCGAATTCGGTAAAAACTGCTTTCGATGCTGGCGAGCAGCTTTACAACAGGGGAATCGATTTCGATTTTATTGATTTTGAGTTGCTTTCACGGTCCGAAATTCAAGACAAGGAAATTCATGTTTCAGGTGAAAAATATAAAGTACTGGTTATTCCATCGATGAAAACGATCCGTTTTGCTTCGTTACAAAAAATTGCAGCTTTTCAGAAAGCAGGTGGTATTGTTGTCAATATTGGTGAATTGCCAGTAAACTCGGATAAAAATGGTGCAAACGATCCGGAGGTAGAAAAACTGGTAAAAAGTATTTTTCCTGAAGGTGAAAATGTTTTGGCTTGTGCCGATCCGAGTGAATTGACAACTAAATTATCAGGAAAATATCTAACCAATTTCAGGATTATTTCTGAATTTAAAAATCGTCCTTATGTGATGCACCGAACGATCGGTAAGCGCGAAATTTATGCACTTTACAACTTTCAGGCAGGAACAAAATGCTTTTTTAAGGCAAAAGGTAGTCCCGAACTTTGGAATCCCTGGAATGGCGAAACAGTATCGATTTCTAATATTTCCAAACTTACTGCCGATGGAACTGAAATTGAGTTACCGCTCACCGAAAAAGAAATTCAGGTAATTGTATTTAATCCTGAAGGAAATTCGAAAAAAAACATCGGCGAAATCAAGACTCAAACAACACTTATAAAACAAATACCTATCGGTAATACCTGGGAATTTGAGTTAAAACCTTCGCTGGATAATCAGTGGGGCGACTTTCAGCTTCCGGCCAGCAATGAAATGATGGGCGCACAGGTTCGGCAATTTCATTTTGCTGAAAATCAGGATTATCATGGCGAACATCTTGTTTTCGACAAAAATTGGAAAAATGTAACCTACTCCTACGGAACTCAATTCCTGAAGCTTGGAGCTTTGCCAACATTGCCTACAGAAGAAGAAATCCTAAAAATGGTTTCACAAAAAGCTGGTGATGAGGCAACTATTGGTAATGCAAAATATCATTGGGAAGAATATGGTTTTTCGTGGAAAACTGGAGTGGAAGGCGATTACGGGCATCAGGGATACCATGGTCTGAAAGGTGAAATGTACGATAATTTTATTCGCTTGGGAAAACTGGAGGAATATAAGCATTCACTCCGGAGAGTTCCGGAGCAATCGGGTAACTTCTATTTTCTGTATAGTAATATTATTGCACCTTCCGACGGAGTATTTGGGATTTTAACCGGCGATAAAAAACCTACTTTGATCTTCATAAATGGAACGAAAACAGATGTAAACGCCACTTCAGTTTCACTCAGAAAAGGCGCAAATCCAATATTGCTGTGTTACGATAAAGCCTGCGAAACCTACCTGGTGTTCCGTAACATGAATACACCACGTCCGCCAAAACAATCGGTTTCCATGTGCTGGTATCAGGATTATGGTGTTTTACCATTCGATTATGAAGGCACAACCCCGTCATCAGGGGTGTTTGCATTCGAGTCGGCGCCGGCCCTGCGTTCTTTCACATTTTCAGCGTATGGAAAAATAGCAGTTTGGGCTGAGGGCGAACAGCAACAACCCACCGTCATCTCGAAAAAGGAAGATGGTTTGACCACCTATTCAGTAAACATTAAATCACAAAAGGCTACTGGTTCGCAAGTGGTGATTAATATTGATTTTCAAGCGGGATACCGTGGTGCGGCAGCAATTCCAGTGGTAATTAAGCAAACATGCGACAATGGCACAATTGCATTGGGCGACTGGTCGGAAATTGATGGATTAAAGTCCTATTCCGGCGGAGCTGTATATCGAAAAACGGTGAATATTGACTTTTCCGATTTAAAGCATAAACTAGAAATTGATTTGGGCGATTTGGTTGCTTCAGCCGAACTTTTAATCAATGGTAAAAGTGCCGGAATTAAGCTTTCTCCGCCCTGGAAATTTGATGTGACAAAACTTTGTCAGCCGGGTGAAAATAAAATAGAAATATTGATTTATAACACCTTATCCAACAATTACACCACTATTCCGACACGATATCGAGGTAATTTAAAATCGGGTTTGATTGGACCGGTAAGCCTGAACGTATTGGATACAAAATAAACTGAAAACGAAACATAAAACATTCATGTTGAAAAATCTTATTCTAATTGCTATCATCATTTTTACAGGAATAACTTCAATTTCCGCCCAGACATCTCAGATGATGTTTGGCGATTCATTTCGTGATGGAATCCCGTTTGCCAAAGATCCATACGTCATCAGTTTTGGAGGCCGTTATCTGATGTATTACTCTGTTTATGGTTATACCGATAAGGCTGGAATTCCTCATGGCTGGGGTTTGGGAATTGCCGAAAGTAAAGACCTGACAAATTGGAAACGCATTGGTGAAGTGAACACTGACCTGGAGGCAACTTATGAAGACAAAGGATTTGCAGCTCCTTGTGCTTTGGTTATTGACGGAAAAGTCAATTTGTTTTATCAGACCTATGGCAACCGCACCAAAGATGCCATTTGCCATGCCTGATCAACCGACGGCATTCATTTTACAAGGAATAAAACCAATCCAATTTTTCATCCTGATGGCGATTGGAATTTTCGCCGGGCAATTGCACTTAATCTGAATGCGAATTTCAGGATATTTAAGCTCGATAATTCCGGTTGTCTGCGGGGACAAGGAAAAGCGTTCGAACTTCAGGCCAAACAAGCCGATGGAACATGGAAAACGGCATACAAAGGCGGTGTTTATGGAACCATTTGTGGTAAACAGTTAAAGCCTGTGACTATTAATGCGGTGCAGCTGGTTATTTAGGCTTCAGAAATTAAACAATTGGATGTGTTTTAAAAAAATCATTCCGAAATGCTTTTGCCGTTTTACCAGTGTGTTGCCTAAATGACGTTGCCAGATGTTGTGAGGAGCTGAAACCACAATGATAGGCAATGTTCGTAATGTTTATTTTCTCCTTTTGAAGAAGTTCTTTGGCATATTCAACCTGAAGATGGAGTTTGTAGCGAGCAGGAGAGAATCCGGTTAATTGTAATACCTTGGTGTTGAATGAGGTGGGCGACATGGCAAAATGAGCTGCCCAGTCGGCAACGGTAGTTTTCTGGTTAATGGTTTCCTGAAGGTAGGCTTTTAACTTTTCGGTAAAAGCCTGATCGGTTTCCTGCTTTTTATATTGGCGCTGAATGGCTCTTCCGGTTTCAATGAGCAATTCATCCAATAAAAGTCTCACTTTTGCTTCTGAGCCCATTGAACCCGAAGTAAGCTCCAGATTTATTTTGCGCATGATGGAACCAATTTCGGTGGCCTGATGTAAAACGGGGTGCTGATTGGTGCTTATCAGTTGACCGATAGTTATTTGCAGCTTTATTTCGAGTTTGCTCCATGACCCCAGGCGAAGCGGTTTTTCAGGCGAAAAGCTTGCAGGTTTCAGGATCAGCCAGTATAGAATGCCCAGGTCGAGGACTTTATCCGGACTGCCATGTTGCTGCCAGGGCAAAGTTACAAACGCATCGCCGGGTAGCAGCGAAAAATCGCGGCCTTCCACCCTCCACCGGTAAGTTCCCTGGGTAACAAAACAAATTTCTATGCCATCATTATAATGTGGCTCCAATGAATTTTGCCTGATGTTGGTGAATTTCTGCTGGGCAAATTCAACCAGGTAATCGCGGTGGGGAGTCAGTTCCTTAGACCCAACCTTGAAGAAAACAAAAATACTCATATGAATTTGTATAGAATCCAACAAAGTTAAAAGATAAAAGAATATAAATTTTGAATTTATCATCTTTGTCAAGGCGCTATTGTTAAAGGTTTTCGGAATTCAATTTTAGCATATTCCCGAAACTTTATTTTGTCTTATAACTAATTCATTAAACCATGATTAACTTACGGATTATCATTCTGATTTTTGTTTTGGCTTGTAGCTATAGCCTGATGGGACAAGGCCGGCAGGAGTTAACCCTTTCAGGGCCTGGATGGCGCGTTTGGCTCGACAGTACTGCCATCTGGCAAAACGACACTTTGTTGTTGCCACGCACGCTCGATCTGTCTAAAATAAAAGCAAAAGCTCCTTCGTGTGGCTGGAGCCAACTCTATGCGAATAAAGGCATTCAGGCAAAAGTGCCTGCTACCTTCGAAGAACTATTCGGAAATGGCAACCCGGTCTGGCGTTATCATGGTGTAGGCTGGTTTACCAAAGAAATTGAAATCCCTGCCGAATGGAGTTCTAAAACGGTTACTCTTTCCATCGAAAAAGCTCGTTTGCGCATCGAAATTTACATCAACGAAATGCTGGCCGGATATGATATTGTGGCGGAAACACCTTATTCGACTGACATCAGCCGGTTTCTGAAAGCCGGGCAAACCAACCGGCTAGCGATACGGGTAACCAATCCCGGCGGACAACGTGGATGGAACGATTCGCCGGTTACTGAATGGGGAAAAATAAAACTTTCGCCGGGGCACGATTTCGGAGGCCTTGGAAATGTGATTCTTACCACTACTTCCAATTGCTTCATCAGCGACGTATTTGTCAAAAACCTCCTTCCGGCCAAAGCCAATAACATCGAAATTCAGGTTTCGGTAAACAACAAGGAACAAACGCCGAAAAAGTTGAAAGTTGAAGCCGAAATAATTTCTTATTCCGAAGGGAAAACCATCGCGACAAAGTCGTGGAATCTTGCTGTAAACAAACAGGATAAATCGATGCTGGCTGAAAAAATATCTGTTCCGGAAGCAAAATTATGGGATGTTGATTCTCCAAACCTTTACTATTGTAAGGTGAAAATTTCGGAAGAAGGCGTTTCCGATCAACATCAGGTTCGTTTCGGATTCCGGGTTTTTGAAGTAAAAGCCAATGCGGGAGGAAATCAAAACTTTTACCTGAACGGGCAGCGAATCCGCATCCGTTCGGCCATCGACTGGGGATATTACTGGCAAACGGGTTTTTATGCAACCGACGAAATGGCCCGTAAAAGTGTTGAAAATGCCAAAGCCATTGGTCAGAACTGCATCAGTTTTCACCGGCGCATTGGCGAACCACTGGTAATGAAATATGCCGACGAACTTGGATTGCTGATTTACGAAGAACCAGGTGGTATGCAAGGAATTTCGGAATTGCGCACGCCTTCCTGGATTATGAATACACCTGATCATGAAGCCTATACTGCGGCCTTTACCATTCCTGAAAAGTTCAGCCGGATGGTGCACCGCGACAGAAACCATCCATCGGTGGTGATTTGGAGCATTGTAAACGAGCAATGTACTTACGATTACATTCACAAAAAAATATTTGAAGAAACCTGGGAAGCTGATAATTCGCGCTTGCTGGTGAATCAGTCGGGAGGTCATTACGGCGATGCTTCGGGACCAATTCCCCATATACGGCCTTATGAATTTAATCCCAGACTGGATTATGTCGATGACCATACGGTTGATTCCAAATCGCGTTTTCAGGAAAGCGACCTGCTTTCGCACGATTCGAAGAACGACAGTTCAGTAATCTACTGGGGCGAAGTGCGTTGTTATACTGGTCCGGATAATTATTATCTGTTAGCCAATCCCGAAAACAAAACGGGTTACGACTATAAATCGTGGGCGGTTTTGGGTAAAAAGACCGAAGCCTATTTCAAACAAAATGATTTCTCGAAGCATCCTACGATTAAAAATCCGGCTGATTTAAGCCGGGAGGCGGGTCGCGGATTGATGTACATCGATGGACGACTGAGCCAGGCTATACTGGCCAACAACACCAACGATGGTTATGCTATTAATGGCTGGAGTGGCGCCGACCCGAGTCTGGGT
>JBBQXI010000142.1:0-9215 GCA_038209805.1 Bacteroidales bacterium
TCAGTCCATCATCGTTAAAAGGAAATCACAATTACTCGTTTTCGGCCACCGGGAAATATGCATCTCATACCTTCTCGAACCATTTCACCAAACGGGCCAATGAGTTTATTACCGTAGCCAACCAAAAACCTATCAGCGAAAAAGAAAGCATTGCTTATCGGCTGGATTCTCTTCAGGTAAAATCGACAACTGAATTTTTCCGGGTGACAACCAAAGACCATGTTGAAATGGATGGCTGGATGGTCAAACCAAAAAATTTCGACCCGACAAAAAAATACCCTGTAGTATTTATGGTATATACCGAACCTGCCGGGGCTACCGTTTCTGACGCTTACGGAGTTAGCCGAAATAACCTTTATGACGGCAACATGGCTGAAGATGGCTACATTTATATGTCGATTGACAATCGTGGCACACCAGCGCCCAAAGGACGGGAGTGGCGGAAATCGATTTACCGGAAAGTTGGTCAGATAAACATTAGCGACCAAGCCAATGCAGCATCTGAAATATTGAAATGGGATTTTGTTGATTCATCGAGAGTGGCCGTTTGGGGCTGGAGCGGCGGTGGATCAGCTACTTTAAACCTAATGTTTCAACATCCCGAAATTTACAAAACCGGAATCGCAATAGCAGCAGTAGGCAATCAACTTACCTATGACAATGTATATCAGGAACGTTATATGGGACTACCGCAGGAAAACAAGGAAGATTTTGTAAAAGGCTCACCCATCACATATGCAAAAAACCTAAAAGGAAACTTGCTGTATATTCATGGCACAGGCGACGACAACGTACATTACCAAAATGCGGAAATGTTGGTCAACGAACTGATCAAATATAACAAGCTATTTCAGTTTATGCCCTACCCCAACCGCACGCACAGCATTTCGGAAGGCGAAGGCACATCCAAACATTTATCAACCTTATACACCAACTATTTAAAATTGCATTGTCCTCCGGGAGGACGCTAAAATACAAAAGAGAAGAACCGTTCCTTGATCAAAGAACGGTTCTTTTGGCTTTACTGAAATGGGTTAGGCCAACTGCCCAACAGCCCTGCCTCCACTCTGATCAACAGCAACAATTTCAATTTTATCGCCGGATTTTAGTGGAGTTACAAAAGCAAATGGCTTACTTTTTAACGTTTGAGGTTGATGCTTGACTTCACCAGTTTTTTTGCCGTTAATCAGAATCTCATAAGTTGCAACTGCTGCATCGCCCGCTAAAGCGGTGTCCCAAACAATTTTATTTCCGTCTTTCCTGAGATTTCCGGGAGCTGTCAAACCAACTTTTTCCATCTGAAAATAATTCGATTTTGGTTTTATCAGAGTTGCCTGTTCTTCAATACGTTCCCGTTCATTTTTAGGCATTCCATTGGGCTCGATTTGCGCAGAATAAAAGTTCTGTATCAACTGACATTTCATTGGATCGTCGTCAATTTGACCAATTCCAATAATTAAGGTATGAATTCCCGGCGTGGAAAGCGAATATTCAATCAGTGGTCGGCTTGGCAATTCAGGCGTCCCAATTTTCCGGAACACATCGTTGGGATCGCGCGACCAGCGTGGTTCTTTGTGATACATGGCCGCATCGGCAAATACCTTCATGCCAATAATACCCATTCCTTTTGCCGCAGCAACCGGAATCACATTGTGCTGCATGTTGTATTTGGTTTTGTCGTTGGCATTGATGGCAATCAGCATTCCTTCCAGAATTCCATATTCGTCGCGCTGTATCATATCGACCATCGCAGGCGGATTGTTATGGCCTGAAAATCCGATGTGTCTGACTAACTTTTCTTTCTTCGGATTTATCCCTGTCAGATTGGTTCCATCGCGAAAATCGCGTAACGCAACAAGTGCTCCAAAATTTCCATTCGGATCGAGCGGTGTTTCCAATCCTTCGTAAAGGACATTCACTTCATCGGTAGTATTTAAAGTATGAATCAGAATCATGTCGAGGTAAGCGCCTTCAGGATATCCGCCTTTGTTATCACCAAACACTTGGGAAAGCGAGCGTTTTAGGTCGTCAACCGCACACTTCACATCCGGCATTCCGTTCGACCAGTTGTTCACATTTTTTCGTTCAGGCCATCCAGGCTTGCCCCATCGCATGCAGGTTTTGCTGGTCAGCCAGATCGATTTCCGAAGTTTCTCATCGTAAACAGGTTCTCCTGGGATCAGGTTCAGTATTTTGAATGCTTTGTTGTAATTCAGTTGGCTTCCGGCATAAAGGTTTGACGTATCGAAATAATTAACACCCAATTTGAATGCTTTGAGGATGATCGGCACCGGATCAACATCAGCAGGTGTCCATTGCAGTGAGGCCTGCCCACCCAAACCTAGCGTAGTGACCTCGAAATCGAAGTTGCCAAATTTGCGTTTCATGGGTGCTGGCATTTTTTCAGGAATACTATTAAACGACAACATGGAAACTCCTGCGGTTGTGACTGCCGACACTTTAATAAAATTACGGCGTGACAATGGATAGTTTTTTGGCGTGCTCATGATATCAGGTTTTAAGTTGTTTAAAATTAAGCAATAACATCAAAGTAGACAAACAAAAACCCTTTCGGTTCATCTATTTTCGGGATAATAACACTCATTTTGAACAAATTGCCTTATTGTTGTTTTTATAACAAACTAAATATTCGAAAACGATGGAAACAGGCAAAACAATCATTACCATTGAAGTATCAGTTAACGTTACGATTAATCGTGTTTGGAAATGCTGGACTTCTCCGGAACACATCATTCATTGGAACAATGCTTCAGACGACTGGCACACCCCTCGGGCAGAAAACGATTTCAGGGTTGGTGGAAGCTTTATTTCGAGAATGGAAGCAAAAGACGGTAGTTTTGGGTTCGATTTTGCTGGTGCATACAACGAAATAAAAACGCACGAACTCATTAAATACACCCTTTTCGATGGTCGCAAAGTGCAAATTTATTTTGCTTCAGGCAAAGATTCCACGACGATCATTGAGAGCTTCGAAGCCGAGAGTGAAAATCCGATCGAAATGCAAAAGACTGGCTGGCAATGTATCCTGAATAACTTTAAGAAATATGTGGAATCAACGATTTAACAACACAAAATTTTACTTGCAATTGAAATCAATCATTTCCTGAATGGACTTGCTGCAAACTGGGCAAAAAACATCGATGGTATGTAAATTATTCATCAGGCAATTTATCCACGGACGGTAAACTCCTTTACTTACATAGCCACCACCTTCGTAAACTCCCAGTCTCTTCGAATTTTCAAACTTTGTAGCGGTTGGAATGGCTGTTCCTTCAGGTAACATACTCTTCCATTTCTTATCGAAATCGACCAAAGTCGTCAGATTAGGTTCCCACGGCTCGACATTGGTTGGGTAAAATTCAGAATACTCAACTCCACCAACATATTCATCGCCCAAGCCAGCAAACAAATGGCCAAACTCATGAATGTAAATCTTTCCGGCTTCTTCGGCATGGTGAGCAGCGCTAATTCCATAGAAATTGTAAACAGCGCCACCGCCGTATTTATCGGTATTCGCCAAAATATAAATGTAATCGTACGGAGCATTTCCTGCTACATCGCGAACTCCCTGAAAATCTTTAATCATCAGGTAGCGTTCCGAGTCGAACGTATAATAAGAACCATTCAGCCGGGTTTTATTCCAAATATTTTGTCCCGGAATATCTGGTCCTTCGTCCTTCGAAGCTGCCCATACTCCACGAATATTAAACTTATCTTTGTTTTGAGAATATGGCGCATACGAAAAAAATTCGTCGGCGAACTTCTTGCAATCAGCCTCAAATAATCCCCGTTGACTTTCAGAATATCCTTCAGGCAACAAAACCAAGTCAACCTTTTTGTTTGAATTGCCAGAATGTACCACATCAAAAACAGGAAGTTTCTCCCGCTCTTTTTTAATGAAATAGCTCTTCGGATCTACCTGATATTCAAACTTCTTTTCGAATTCGCCTTTTTTATTCCGGCTCAAAATCGAAACCACAACTTTTTCGCGGGGAAAAGGCACAATTACTGATTCAGGATAGCAACAATCTGTTGTTTTAGCTTCAGCAGTAGTTTGCCATTCGTCGAAAAGCGTGCAGTACCCTCTTGAATAAACCAGCTCGTTGGTATCAACTGTACGCACCTCAACAAAATGATTTCCGTATCCTTTGGTGTCAATCATGTTCGTTTCCGAACCAGCCCAATAAGGTTCCTGAATCAATTCATCAAAGAAATATTTTTCGGTTTCGGCATTCCCACAGTGATAATAGTCGAGTCGTAAAGACTTATCATCAAAAGACTTATTAAACTGAGCTTCCGATTTCTGAACCAGAAAAACTGATATTATCAGCAAGAAAAAATACTTCATGAGATCATGGTTTATAACGTTCAACTTAAATCCGGCACCGAATAGTTCAATCACCAAACACTCCATCCATCCGAAAAATCAAATATAGCACATTAAAATTCCCAACAAAATGAGGGTCGACATGGTTATTCATCTTTACAAGTTATTTGTAAAAATTGAATATGCGGTTACATACCTAATTATTTAGACTAATGGGGCTTTGCCCCAGACCCCAATTACTTTTTTGTCTTAACACAAAAAAGTAATCAAAAAAAGTCAAGGCTTTGCCCTCTTCGCACGAAAAAACTAGCGCTTAACGGCTAAAATCTTTTAAACTCGCCTGACGGCTCAAACAAAAAAGATTTTTCAACGCCGTCTTCACTTGTTTTTCGGCTCACCGGCCAAGGCCAGTCCTTATAAGAAGGATCGATTTTCATTTTAAGTAAAAGAACGAATACTCATTTTGCAAAAACAGAATTACTCTGTCTATTTTTGAATTCAAATTATAACTTTGGAACATGCTTTATTTAATCATTGCCCTACTTATAATATCAATACTATTTGCCGCTTTAAAGCTGAAGAAAGCCAGACCGGAAGACACGGCTGCACTGGAACCTCAGGAAGAACCGCGTGAAGTTGCCTCCGATTGTTGCGGCGCACACGAAATTTGCGAATTTGACGAATCAGCTTTTAACGAAGAAATAATTGTTTATTTCAACGACGAAGAACTGGATGAACTGAGAAACATTCGGGAAGCTGATCTTACTGCCAGCCAAATTGATGATTTGCGTGAAGTACTATATACAATGAAAACCAATGAAATAAGCAAATGGATCGTCAGCCTTGGACGCAGACACATCCATTTACCTGAAATTCTGAAGCAGGAAGCCCGACAATTGATGATGAATCAATAGTTGTCAGAGCACAGTAAAACCGAAGTTGCCAGATTTTATTCTACATTTTAAGGCAATTATCCACTCCGAAATTCCCATTTTACAATCCTTCAGTTATTCATTCTTCAGTCGCCAATTTTTTACTAATTTTGAAACCCTCTCAAGATTAACAAATGTGCAAGATCTGAAAAAGTGATAAAAATCCAGAACCTCATTATCTTCATTGGAATTGCGTTACTGTCCTTGCAAATACAGGCAATCGGACCCTACAAACCACAATTTGCCAATCCGGTTCTTGAACCCTGGCGGTGGACTGAATTCCCGGAATATGACACCATTCGAATTTCCTGCATAGCAAAAGGAAGCGATAAGGGAATGTGGATGGGAATTGGCAATAAAGCCATTTACTACGATGGCTACAAAACCGCTCAGTTTATTCCTGACAGCACCACTATCCACTCATTGGCTTTCGAAAAAGACAATAATTTGCTGGTTGCAACAACGAACGAAATTTTCAGGTATAAAGAAGGTGAATTCAGAAAAATACTAAATTTCAGTTTCAACTCACAACGAAATTTCATCACCGACTTAAATGGAGACATCTGGATTGGTTGCGAATACGGGATACTGAAGATTACACCAAAAACCATCTTCTGCCTCAATCCTGAAGGTTATTTTGAAATAGATGCCAATGGATTGGTAGTGAACACGCTCAGATCTGAAAAAGCCAATGATTACCGACTCACCTCTATCAAAGAGATCAGATTCCCGGTTTATAATATGACCATAAATCAGGCGCAAAAAATTTGGATGACGGTTGATTTGCCTGACAAGAGTTTAGCATCAATTGATGTTTCTAATATTCCAGAAAACTCGCTGAACTGGAAATATATAAAAGCACCCAGTCTGTCTGTCGGTGATGTTTCCGCACTTTGCGAACACGAAAATTCACTCTGGATAACCAGTTCGAATCCGAACATCATGCTCTTGCAGTATCTAATTTCTGTGGAAAAGTGGAAAAGCATCGACTTGAAAGTGTTTGGGGGCGACAATGTTCAAGCTTCAATTCTGGAGACTTCAGATGGAAATTTATGGATCGGAGGACACAGCAAACTTTATTCATTGACTGAGGCTGGATGGAAAGTGTACCAGTACCCAGAAGTTTCGCTTCCGCTTTCGTATATTGATATTTACTGTGATAAACATGATAATATTTTTGTGTTTGGTACCAACGGAAGCCTCATGAAACTTGATCTTTCATCCAGATCGTTCGGCACATTTCTGGGATTAAATTTTAACTGCAACACTCCCGACGGAAAATATTGGTTTACCACCAATGCCGGTGAAGTTGTTTCTTGCGATCAGTCGATGCGGAATTTTCAGAAATATTCGGTAACCGATGGTTTGATGTCGATGACGATGAGCTTGCATAATTCGCCCAAAAGCGGTTTGTGGGCAGCCGGAAGTAACCACGGTAAGGCTGCAATTGCCAGATTCGAACACGGACACTGGACAATGACTACGTTTCCTGAACTCTACCTTGGAATTGCCTACAATGGAATTTGCGAATTGGGCGATTCTGCCGTGGCGTTTCCGGTAAATGGAGTACTTGAACTGGACAACACCAATTTTAAAGGTGGATTTGTTGCTTACAATTACAAACGCTCGGTGTGGCTAAACTATTCAAGCGACAAAGTACCGCAGCGAATTCCATCCATAGGGCAAACTTCTGATGGGAACCTTTGGTTTTCAGGAAACAATGTAATCATGTTCGATGGCAAGAAAAACCACCAAATTGAACTTCCTGCGAAATCGCTCAGTTGGACCGACGACATCGAAGTGACACCATCTAATCATATTTTGGTAGCTCAGGGAGGCACTGGTTTGTTTTACAACGATGGCAAAATCTGGACAAGATTCACCACGCTCAATGGACTGGCAAGCAACATGGTAACCAATCTTTTCGTCGAAAACGACACATCGATATATGTTGCATCTGATAAGGGCATTTCATTTTTCGACGGCAAACAGTTTATTCCGCAAATTATAAACCCGGAACTCAATATTCAGCGGGAACGTGGTTTCCTGAACAAATCGGAGGATGGCGCCCTTTGGGTCAATCAGGCCACGCGCGAATGGTATTTGTACGATTTCAAGAATACAGCCGAAAACCCGGCACTGTTTAAAACTACGTTCTACCGTCGGGAAAACAACACACCAAAAACAACGATTTCATTCTCTGATCACGAAATTTCTTCCTCCGGAAATGTGATTATTACCTACAATGGCAATGACTACTGGAATGAAACACCGTCGGGAAAGATTCAATTTTCGTTTCGGTTGAATAATGAAGCCTGGTCGCCATTTTCAGAGAAAAAATCAAGTGTTTTCCTTGATTTAAATGCCGGCAACTATACCTTCGAAGTTCGTTCGCGCGACCTCGACAATAACATTGAACCCAAGCCTGCACGAATTTCATTCACCGTATTGCGGCCGGTTTACATGCGGGCATGGTTCATCTTGACCATTCTGACTTTCCTCGGAATTATTGTCTGGCTGCTCATCCGTCTGTATGCACGAAACAGGCAAATCCACGAGTTGGATCAGCTTAAACTTCGGCTTTTTACCGATATTTCGCACGAACTAAAAACCCCGCTCACGCTTATTTCGCTCCCGCTCCAGAAATTGCTCGACAAAGCCAAAAGAAAGAGTGAAAACATTGATAGTCTGGAACTGATTTATACAAATGTGCAGCGACTCAATAATTTGGTTAATCAGGTGGTCGATTTCAGGAGGTTGGAGGCTGGCAAAATTCAGTTGGAATTGAGCCCTGGCGACCTCATTTTGCAGCTACGCAATATATCCGGTTATTATGCTCCACTTGCTCACGAGAAAAATATTCGGTTCGAATTTTCGTGCAACATTCAGGAATTCTGGGCAAAATACGATGCCGACAAACTCGAAAAAATCGTGGTCAACCTGCTTTCGAATGCTTTCAAGTTTACTCCTGAAAACGAGAAAGTTGAATTAATCGCTAAAATTGATCCGCAAAACGACAGCTTGCAATTGTGGGTCAACGACTCAGGACCTGGTATTCCTGAAGAAATGCAGCAAAATGTTTTCGATCGTTTTTATCGTTTGAGGAGCGAAAAATTCAACCGTATTCCCGGCAGTGGCATTGGGCTATCGTTGGTAAAAGAACTGATTAACCTCCATCACGGTTCAATTGAAGTGATCAGCGATGGAATTCACGGAACCAGCTTTTACGTGGTTTTACCATTGGTTAAAGCAGAAAAAGTAACCGAACAAACCGACAAAACCAAAGCCGACATCGACCTCGACAAACTAAACTGGGGCGAAAAAGCATCGGTATTGCTGATTGAAGACGAGGAACTGATGCTTCGTTTTGTGACTGATGAACTGAAAAATTATTTCAGGGTAAAAGGCGTTGGTTCGGTTGAAAAAGCTTACGAATTGCTCAATACCGAAATGTTTGATTTAATTCTGTCTGACGTGATGCTCCCCGGAATGACTGGCATGGAATTTTGCAAAAAGCTGAAGTCTGATCCAAAGACCAGTCATTTGCCCGTTATTTTGCTCACGGCACGCGACTCGGAAGAAGATATTGTGGAAGGATTGCGTACCGGTGCCGACGATTACATCACCAAGCCATTCCGGATGAATGAATTGATTGCACGAAGCTACAACCTGATTGAAAACAGGCGCCGCATGAAAGACCGGTTTGCCGATCAGGAAGAAATTGAAGCGAACACTTTTGCACAAAATCCGGGCGACCTTGAATTTCTGAATAAAGCCATTGGTGTAGTTTTCGAAAACATTGACAATTCGGAGTTCGATGTGCCTCAATTCTGCCAATTGATGAACTCAAGCAAAACCTTATTGTATTCGAAACTAAAATCGTTGACCGGCCAATCGGCGACCGAATTTGTAAGAAATATCAGGCTGAAAGAAGC
>JBBQXI010000143.1:0-9079 GCA_038209805.1 Bacteroidales bacterium
GGAACCTGCGCAATTATTCCATGCCATAAATCAGGTGCCATGTTAACCACCGCACCCATTAAAAGGCCACCAGCACTACCACCCATCGCATAAAGATGCTTTGTTGATGTATATTTTTCGGCAACCAAGAACTTACCACAGTCGATAAAATCGGAAAACGTGTTAATCTTTTTCATTAATTTACCGTCCTCATACCATTGGCGACCCATTTCCTGTCCACCACGAATGTGAGCAATGGCATAAACAAAACCTCTGTTAAGCAAGCTCAGTCGCGTACTGGTAAAGCTGGCATCCATACTGGCGCCATAACTTCCATATCCGTAAAGCAATAATGGCGCATTGCCATCTTTATTAAATCCTTTTTTATAAACAATTGAAATAGGAACTTTGGTTCCGTCTTTGGCTGTTGCATACAATCGCTCGGTCACGTAATCAGTTGAATTGTAACCACCAAGCACTTCCTGCTGTTTTTTCAGAGTCTTGACTTTGGTAGCCATGTTGTAATCGAAGGTTGAATATGGAGTAGTTAACGAGGTATAGCCATAACGTAAATTACTGCTGTTATACTCCGGATTGGCTCCAAAATTGGCAGAATAAGCAGGTTCTCCAAAATCTAGGTAATGTTCGGATTTATCTTTTAAACTTCTGATCCGTAACTTCACCAAGCCATCTTTGCGCTCGTTAATCACGATAAAGTCTTTAAATTCTTCGACACTTTGCAGCAATACATCGTTACGCACCGGAATGACTTCTTTCCAGTTTGATGCTTCAGTTTTACCCAACGGGCATTCCATCAGTTTAAAATTCTTCGCATCGTCTTTATTGGTGCGAATCAAGAATTTATCTGACAAGGGAATTACATCGTACAAGACATCTTTCATGCGGGGTTGAAATACCTGAAATGAATTATTGGGCTTGCTTGCTTCAATCATTCGCCATTCTGAAGACATGGTTGCATTGGAAACGATGAAAATATATTTGTTGTTTTTACTCTTGCCCACCCCAATGTAATTGCTCTTGTCTTTTTCCTCATAAACCAGAACATCCGTTGACGGTTCAGTTCCAAGTGTATGTCGCTGAATTTTTTCGGACAAAAGGGTTACCGGATTCTTCGAGGTATAAAAAATTGTTTTATTGTCGGCAGCCCAACAAGGATCACCTTCCGTATTCGGAATTACATCGCTTAGTATCTCGCCTGTCTCAAGGTTTTTCAAATGAATGGAATATTGTCTACGGCTCACTAAATCGACTCCGTAAGCCAACAACTTATTATCTTCACTTACATCAAAACCCGCAGCTGCAAAATAGGAATGGCCCTCAGCCATCTGATCAACATCGAGCAATATTTCTTCTTTTGCATCCAACGTTCCTTTTTTCCTGCAGTATTTGTAGTACTGTTTGCCATCTTCGGTTCGACTGTAATAATAATAGCCATTTTTAAAAACCGGGACACTCTCATCTTTCTCTTTTATTCTGGCCTTCATTTCAGTAAACAAATCAGCCTGAAAGGCTTTTGTCTCACTCATTGTAGCATCCAAATAAGCATTTTCAGCTTTCAGGTAATCAACCACTTTGGTACTATCTGGCCCTTTTCCGAAATAATCGTACATCCAATAATATTCATCCAAAACTTTATCGCCGTGGATGTTACGACAATGCTCTTTTTTATCAGCAATCGGCGCTTTTGCTTTCTGAAATTGTGCATGTAAATTCATAGTAATTAGAAACAAACTAAATATTAGCAAGACATTTTTCATAACAGACTCTTTAGAATGAGAATTTATTAATTGTTTTGACGAACAGATAATATGACAGGAAGTTCATGTCTGCATTACATGTTGATGAAGATTTATTTGCAGGATAGAATTTCCCATCCGAAACATCGCCAGATGAATTAATATGAAACCCGGTTGAAATCAGATGCTTTGATAATTACAAATTGATTGAGGCAATCATATCTTTAAAGGCATTTTTGTAGTTTTCACCAACCGGAACAAACGTTTTCCCGATTACAATGCGGCTGCGTTGAATGGAATCAATCTTTGGCAATGACACAATAAACGAACGGTGAACCCTTACAAAACGAGACTCAGGCAACATCTCCTGAAGTTTCTTCAAGCTGTTCAGCGTTAAAACTGTTTTTCCGGTCAGGTGAATCTTGATATAGTCTTTTAACCCTTCAACATACAGAATGTCATTCAGATTAATATTTATTGTACTATAACCGGTTTTTACCATGATGAAATCGGATTGTGTTTCTTTCTCTGGAATTGTGGTAATTCGCTCATTTCCTTTTTTGCTCTGCTTGTTGATGCTGTAGGCTTTATTGACAGCACGCAGAAAACGATCGAATACAATTGGTTTCACCAGATAATCAGTAATTTCAAGATCATATCCAGCCAGTGCATATTTCTCGTAGGCCGTAGTGAAAATAATAAGCGGCTTCGATTGCAGGCATTTTACAAACTCAATTCCACTCAAATACGGAAGTTCAACATCCAAAAAAACCAGATCAACTTTATTCTCCTGAAGGTAACCCAAAGCTTCAATCGGATTGGTGAATGTTCGTTCCAATTCCAGAAATGGAATTTTTTCGATGTAATCTTTTAAAAGGTCGAGCGCCAAAGGCTCGTCATCAATTGCTATGCAGTTCATTTTTCTTGAGTTTCATGGATAGATTGATCTGATACATATCTCCTATGCGGTTGTTTTCCATTTTAAAATTACCCGGATAACACAACTCCAATCGTCGGATCACATTGTTTACACCGATACCCATACTTCCGGCCGGGCTCAGTTTTTCAAGTAAAACCGGATTACTTATTTTAACATGTAACCAATCATCAATCATTTTTAGATGAATGGAAATACCCGATTCGGTACCGGGTAGCGATCCGTATTTAAAAGCATTTTCGACCAACGGATTTAATATGAATGGTTCGATATAATAGTTCTCCTTCACATTATCGACAACAAAATCAACGCTAATCGAATTTTTCATCCATAACTTCTGAAGGTCAATGTAGTTTTCAATCATAACAATCTCTCGGGTGACTGGAATTTCGCTACTCGGATTTTCGCTCAACATATAACGCAGTATTGCCGAAAGTTTCATAATGGCTTCCGAGGTCAAATCCGACTTGCGATTGGCCAGTGAATGAATATTATTCAATGAGTTAAACAAAAAATGAGGATTAACTTGCTGCCTCAACATCATCAGTTCGGCATTCAGCTTTTCATGCTGATAACGCTGATTGATGTCTTCTTCCCTCTTCAATTTCTGAAAAATACGCACCGACGATGAGAATGTCAGGAATGTAAATAATAAGAAAAACATCCTTGGCGACATCATCGGAGAAAAAAAACGACTATCTCCTGGCCCTTTACCTGGAAATTTATCAAAAGGTGGTAGCGTTTTAAATTCAGGTGGAGCATTCCGTATGAAATCATTAATCGACAATTGATGAATCAAAGGATCGATCACTAAGAAAGAAAACAATACAATTACCAGAATTGAAAGCGAAAAGGCTAAATACTTTTTTGGCAACAAAAAACGGGGCGTTAGAAAAAAATAATTCAGGTAAAAAAGAATAAATCCATAGAAATAAAGGAGAACAATAAATACAGGCATACTTTCATTCCGGCGAAGCGAGAATATTGAAAAAGCCACAAACAGCATTAGCCAAACCGATAGGTGCACAAAAAAAAGCACCCACTGCTCTTGCCTTATCTCTTTAAAAAATTGTACTGACCGGTAGATTTTCTTCATATTTATCCTCAATCGCGTTGATGTGTATTGATTTCTTAGGTTAATTCCGCAGTAGCCTTATTTCACCCATAACAAATCTGCCAGAAAATTAAAAATCGTAATTATAGAAGCCTTTATTTGTTGTCCAATTGTTAATTATCCATTCTGTTATCTGCAAATCGACATTCGTATTTTATACCGACAAATGTCGCCAATGATCAGTAATATTGTTAGTTAATTCATCCTTAAAAAGGTTAATTAAAAATAATTGAATTTAAAGCAGTGAATGCTATTCGCGAAATTCTCAAAATAGATGCAACGTATTGGTAAGAAGTTGCTTTAGCAATTTCAAAAAAACAAAAAGAAACTGCTCCCTTTTGAGGAGCAGCTTCACTTCGAAAAGCATGATTGAAAACAGGATTCAATCCATGTATTTTTAATTTTAATTAATCGTCATCATCCGATTCTTCGTAAGGTCTCCATTCCCAAACATCATCGAGATAATAACTACCCGATTGACCAGTTGCCACAATTGCTTTAGTACCCACAGTAAAAGCAGCTGCGTTGGTTCGAGCCGATCCTTCAAAATCTGACATATCTGTCCATGTATCTTTTGCAAAGTCATATTGCCAAACAGTGCTCAGAGTACTTGAATTCTCGCCTAAAAAGACATAAGCTTTATTATCCAATACAAAAGAGCAGGCGTTCTGACGAACAATTGTCCAGTCATCATCATCGTCCAAATCAATTTTCTTGGTCCAGGTATCGGCAGTCGGGTCATATTCGTACATGTCAGTAAGAGAAACACCGTTATTCACTCCGGTACAAACATAAGCTTTGCCACTATAGGTAAACGCAGTAGCGCCACGTCTTTTCGATCCACTTATACTTTGTACCTTTACCCATTGCTCACCGCTTGCTGCTGTTGGATCAAAACGATAGAAGTCATTTTTATCAACGGCATCTTCACCATAACCAGTACCAATGTATCCATATTTATCAAGTGCAAAACCAACAGCTTTGTAACGTGCACCACCTATAAAATCGTCCTTTTGAGTCCATGCATTTGTAGTTGGGTCATATTCCCAAACGTCTTTTAACTTGTTATCTCCGTCATAACCTGTTCCAATATAACCCTTTCCGTTAATCGAAAACCCTACAGAAGAAATACGTCCATTGCCTGGAAAAGAAGCTATTGCATTCCACTTGTCAGTTGAAACATTATATTCCCAAAAGTCTTTCAAATACCCATCATTGGTATCGTCATCGTCATTGTAACCCAATCCAACATAAGCCTTATCACCAATTACAAAACTAACGGAATTTCCCCGGGGATGTCCTTCAAAATCCGATTTTTTGACCCAGTTTCCCAGTGGATCATCATCACTGTTGTTGCATCCAACCAACAGGAACAATCCTAATACTATCGTCCAAAACGTTTTCATAGTTTTTCTGTTTTACAAATTTCAAGCTCAAAACTAAATCCCCCTGAAGTGGATTAAAAGAAAAATCATTCAAACGCAACCTATTAATCGACGGATAGGCCTTTTTTATCTATGTACCCGATTCATCGAATCAAATGAATATGACAATATTTCAAAATAGCAATATTAAAACCTAAATATCAACACATTACAACACATCACTAAATTTCCAAATAAGTTTATATCGACCAATTTGGGGAGTCGGTATATTTTAATTCTGAAAATTAAGTTTCCCGGTTACATTCGCTGAAAATTAGAAAGCCATGAGTTGGAATGAATGTCGTTCCATGGGAGAATTCTGAGCCACCGCATCAGAAACTGCCCGACTTCATCCTTCCATTTATAAATTAATAGGAAAACAGAATGAAAACAATTCAAATTCTAAGTTTAATGATGATACTGTTTTTGTCGGTGTCGTGCTCCATTTCGTCTGTTGAAGACTTTGTGGTGGGCGATAACTTTATTAAAGACCAAACAGGAGTTGTGATGATCGATACATTAACCATCCAAAGTTCGACAATCAAATACGATTCTATCATCTCGAATTCTTCAGGTAGCTTTCTTGTCGGGAGTAATTACAACTATTTTTCCGGATACAAAAGTTCAAATTCGTTCCTGACTATGAAGTTTGATGATGCGATTGATGATACCGAGTTTGTCTTCGATTCATTAAGGCTTGTATTGAATTACAACACATATTATGCAGGAGATACAACAGTTACTCAAACATTAAATGTGCATCAACTTCAGGAGCAAATGGAAATTACAGACACTTATCTGTACACAACCAGCAATTTTAAATACGATCCTACGCCATTGGCTACGATTAACATGAAGCCGCAACCCAATTCACACGAAGAAGTCAGCATAAAGCTGCCCAACAAATTAGGTAATCGACTTGCACAAATGATTAAAAGCAAAAACGATACGATTACCAATCAGGATTTATTTATCAAATTCTTTAATGGATTGGTAATCAAATCTGAATCGAATGTAAAAGGAGCAATAATTGGGTTCAGGACTTCAGACTCCGGAACTGCAGATGAAACAAGCACGACAAAAAGCACTATTGAGACAAAGCCTGAAATCAGGTTGTACTATCATAAGTTCCCAAATCCCAACGATGTACATGACTTATATTACAAATTTTCATTTGTAACTGATGGAATTTACTTCAATCAAATCTCGGGTGATCCCTCAAACAGTTTGCTTGATGGCATTTCGGCAACAGACAATGAACGTAGTTCGAAACTGACCAACAATTATACCCTATTACAATCAGGCATTCAAATCTTTACTAAACTGAAAATTCCGTACATCGATAATTTATTAAAGATCGGCCAAAACTCGGCATTAGTAGGAGCCACATTGCGTTTATATCCAATAAAAGGGACATACAGCAGCACGAGCATCTTACCTGATACCATGTATGTATACAGTGCCGATCATCGAAACAAGCTGATCAACCAAATCACGTTACCCGGCAGTAGCACCGATTATGCTTATGCCTATTTAACGATACAGAAAGATGTAGAAGAGACCGTTTTCTATGAAATTGATGTCAGCGGTTTTATTGAGTCTGAACTGAAGCAAGAGCTGGAAACTAACCTTTCGCTAATGATCGGTTATGGATCGTCAGCTGCAAAGAAAACAACAGAACATGTTATACTGGGAGGAGCAAATTCCGGAAAATATTCGCCAAAGCTTAATGTTTACTACTATCACAACTAAAAACACGCGAAATGAAATTCAAAATAATATTATTCCTATTCCTGATAACACTTCCCGGAATTACGCTGTTGGCTCAAAATAGTACCAGTTCGCCCTACTCCGGATTTGGAATCGGCGAACTTGAAATGTCATCCGGAGGAAGAAATGCAGCCATGGGTCAGACCGGAATCGCTTCACGTTCGAGCCTGTTTCTGAATACTGCAAACCCAGCATCACTTACCATCATCGAACCTCAAAGTTTTTTACTTGATATGGGATTCAATTTAAAATACACCAAACTGGAAAACTCCACCAAAAGTGTAAATGTTACCGATGGCAATATAAGCTGGGTTCAAATAGGCTTCCCAATCACAAAAAAATTATTTGGCGGATTTAGTTTAAACCCGAAAAGCAGCGTTGGCTATAGCATATACTCCGCAAAAACAATTGATGGTACTTCAATCAAATATCCGTCAATTTATGAAGGCACCGGAGGATTAAGTGAGGCCGCCGCACTACTGGCGTGGAAGCTTTCGAAAAACATATCGTTTGGTGCAAAAACCGGCTTTATTTGGGGTAATGTTACCCAAACCATGAACCAAAGTATCGGGGTTTCATCAACGACATACCAACTGGCTCAGGAGGATAATGTTTTCTACTCGGGTGGCTATTTTAATTTAGGAACACAAATCAGCATTCCTATAAATTCAAAATCGAGTATTATACTGGGTGGTATTGCAGGTATTAGCAGTAAGTTAAAAGCTGAAACTTCAACAACCATCACAAAAACGTACAGCAGCACTTCAGAAATCGTTTCGAGTGATGTAAAAACATCGCATACAATGAAACTTCCTTTGGATATTGGTGGAGGTATCTCCTATTTATATGGATCGAAATGGGTTGCAACTATCGATGTTAAGCAAAGTAACTGGAAAGATGCCACAATAGATTATAACCCAAATAAGTTAACAACAAATAATAGTTATCGGGCTGGGTTGGAGTTTTCGCCTAAAGACGATCAGCGTTCTTTCCGCCAAACCACCAAATATCGGATGGGATACCGATACGAAAGCGGATACCTGAAGCTGTACAACAACCAGATACATGAACAAGCTATTACGTTTGGTGTTGGAATACCAATCCGGAAAGACCGAAGCTATGCGAATTTCTCTGTTGAACTGGGAACACGCGGAACAACTGCTGCACATCTGGTCAAAGAAGATTATATAAAACTGAATTGCAGCTTCAACCTTTGGGACAAATGGTTCATCAAAAGGAAGTTTGAGTAAAATACAAAGACAACTTTGCAAAATTATTGACAGAATTTAAAACAAAAAAGGTCATCCCGAATTTTCAGGATGACCTTTGTATGTGTTGGGTAGAGACGCGATGCATCGCGTCTCTAAAATGATTAATCTTTGTATTCGTCCCAACTTTTGATGGTTAAATCTTCAATTCCGTATTTGCAGAAAGCGTAAATAAACGCGCTGGCTACACGGGCATTGGTGATCAGCGGAATGCTGTAATCAATCGCGCTACGGCGAATGGTGTAACCATTCGTGATTTCGCGGGTAGTATGATCTTTCGGAATATTGATAACCAAATCGATCTTCTTTTCCTTGATGTATTCCAATGTATTCGGATGTTTGTCGGTTTCATCGGGCCAATACAAACGGGTCGATGCAACTCCGTTATCAGCCAGAAATTGCTGCGTTCCGCCAGTTGCATATAGGTTAAAACCGCGTTCAGCAAGCATTTTAGCACTTGCCAGCAATTCAATTTTCGAGCGGGTTTCGCCCGATGATATCAGGATGTTTTTCTTCGGAATGGAATAACCCACCGAAAGCATCGATTTCAGAATGGCTTCGTAGAAGTTTTCGCCGATACAGCCCACTTCGCCAGTCGACGACATGTCAACTCCCAAAACCGGGTCAGCATTCAGCAAACGGGCAAACGAGAACTGAGCGGCTTTTACGCCCACATAATCCAGTTCGAACAACGATTTGTCCGGAGTCTGGAACGGAGCATTCAGCATCACCTGAGTCGCAATTTCAATCAGGTTGTATTTCATTACTTTAGATACAAACGGAAAGCTTCGTGAAGCACGAAGATTACATTCGATCACTTTAATGTCGTT
>JBBQXI010000144.1:0-9045 GCA_038209805.1 Bacteroidales bacterium
ATGGGCCCCATAATTCGGAATTCAGCCTTATCTTTTAATATCCTGGCTGCATTTACATATTCGGCATACCCTTTTTCATACAACAACCGGGTAACCATAAGAAATACTGGTTTATCATTATTGGGGTCAGATTGTATTGAGAATTGTTGAAGATTAACACCTTCACCTCCCTCAAGCCAAAGCAATTTCTCTTTTTTTACCACTCTATTTTTCAATAATGTATCGCGGTTTGACTCATTAAGCACAAAAACTCGTTCAGAAAAAGACATCGCAAATTTATACATCAATCGGGCGATTCTGTTTCCAATTCCTCCTTTAGTAAATACGTGTCCTAATCCGGTAATCATAGCAGAAGATCGAATTCCAAGCGAATGGGCAGCCATTGTACCGTATATGTTGGGTTTTATGGTATAGTGAAAAATATAGTCAGGTTTTTCATTTCGATAGATTGTTTTAATTGCTTTATAATATTTGATATCAGAAACTATATTTTTCGAAATATTTTGAAGTTCTATTGGAATGTATCTGACCTTTGCAGGTATTGTTGACAGATCACATAATTCATCTTTCGGCGCAATCAAAACAACCTCGTATCCATTCTCAGTCAAATGTTTTATTACTCCTCCTCGAAAATTTAGCAAGCCCCAAAGTGTGTTATCCGAAAAAATTATTTTCATGAATACTTAATTTTAAGCAAAGATAATAAATCATTCAAGGTTGACTTAAGTCCGCCGATAGGATAGTCGTATTTAAAATATTTTCCGAATCCTCCGGGGTACTTCCAAACTCCAACGAACCACTTCTGAACTGATCATTTGAACTTAAAAGATGCTCGCGTGCAGTTCGCAGTGTCAAACGAGTAATTCGAAGGTTCTCGCTTGAGGTTCCGAAGTACTAACGAGCAGTTCCGAAGTACTCGCGAGGACTTCAAAGGTTCTCGCATGAGGTTAAAAGGTGGTAACGGGCAGTTCGGAAGTATTCGGGTGCATGTTTGAAGTGGAGGGGGGTACTTCCGAAGTGGGGACATGCTAATTGAGTTCGATGTAACAAATGTCATTTTAGTCTGTTAGGACTTATATATCAATAGAAAATAGGATTAAAATATCTTAGTTTTCCCGTCAGGGAATTAATATTTATCCCCTAACGGGGAAATTCTACTTCTTTTCAGCAATTTCTATTGATATAAATTCCCTCCGGGAAAATTATCGGCACATTGTCAACGTGTTGCATAGTTTTTAATATCGAACTCAGGTTACTACTTATTAAACATCTTCAAACTAAATGCTGACCTATTTTTCAAATCAGTTTTTGCATCATTAAAATTGGATACCCTTCCATAATTTTGAATTTTTATGTCTCACATAAAGCTTTAACTTTGCTCCTAATTTAAAATTCATCCATGCCTACTCTACAACTCATTTCTGCTTTTCTGATTGGATTAATCCTGGTGTATATTTCTATCCCGGTGATTGTCCGAATTTCGCAGGAAAAACATTTATACGACGAGCCCAATGAACGAAGGTTACATAAAGTAGTTGTACCTAATCTGGGTGGGGTTGCTATCTTTATTGGAATTTCCATAGCTACCTTACTTAGCCTTCATCAATTCGAATTTATTGAATTCAGGTACATTCAGGCATCCCTGATTATCTTGTTTTTCATTGGAATAAAAGACGATATACTGATTATTTCGCCCCGCAAAAAGTTTATCGCTCAAGTATTGTGTTCCCTGATCCTGATTATTCCCGGAGGAATACGATTTACGAATTTACATGGAATGCTTGGATTATACGAAATAGACTATCTCGGAAGCGTTCTGATCAGTTTACTTGCCATTGTTGCGATTATTAACGCCACCAATCTGGTTGATGGCATCGATGGGTTGGCCGCTTCCATTGGAATATTTTCATCCATCATTTTTGGCATTAAATTCCTGATTACTTTTAACGAAGATTATGCCATTCTCTGCTCATCTATAATAGGTAGCTTGTTGGCTTTTCTTTGGTTTAATGTTTATGGAACTACCAATAAAATTTTTCTGGGAGATACGGGTTCACTTATATTGGGACTGCTGATAGCTGTGTTGGTTATTCAATACAATGAGTTTGCCTTGTCGACAACTCCACAGGAAATTGCATTTTCACCCATTTTTTCATTGGCCATTTTAGCCACACCATTGGCTGATATGATTAGGGTATTTGCGATCCGTATATCTCATGGGAAATCGCCTTTCGCTCCTGACATGAATCATATTCACCATCGGCTTTTAAAGCTGGGCTTTACGCATTTCAACAGCACGCTTATCATTGTATCGACCAATGGGTTCATCATCACCCTAGCCTTTGCATTTAGATTCCTGAATAAACATGCCCTAATGGCTTTACTAATAGTGGTAATCTTTTTGTTGCTGGAGTTGCCCGATTTCTTTTATAAGAAGAAGAATGGAATAGCCGAATAGTCAGCAAGGACTTCCATCCATATCTCCACTACCAGTATGCAAACCGGGGTTCAATATCTCGCCAATTTGGGCTACCGGATACTCCCTCATTTCTATTTGCCAATTCCTGAAAGACAAATTTACCTCAGAGTTTCGCAGAGATTTTGGGGTTTACTTTGCGGTTCTTTTCAATAAACATTGTTATGATTACGATAAAATGGCTATTTGATCATTTATAATTGGCAATTTATCACTTATTTCTTTTTCAGTAACGGGTTATAAGTCGGCGAGGTTGAAGGCTGAACCGCTTGACCACCGCCACAAAACCGGTTGTAATTGGTAGCCCCATCTTTGCTTCCTGCCTCCATCGAGGCTTTATAAAAGACACATGCTTCGTCCTTTTTTCCTAAACTTTGCAAATTAACGCCTTTCAAATTCAGCAAATTAGCGCGTTTAAGTCCAAAAGAAAATAGTTTATCCAAATCGTTATTGCTGGCCTGGTATTGTTTGGTAAAGAATAAGCTAAACGCTCTATATTCGTATACCTGTGGCAGATTGGGTTCCTTGCTGATGAATTCAGAAAACAACTGAACCGATTCTTCGTATTTTTGAGACTTATAACTTGTTATTGCACGGTTATACAAATCAGTATAAGGAGCAATTAATACCCGTGCCCGAAGTACGTCTCGTTGTTTAACAATCGTAGTATCTGAAGGTAAATATCGATAAGCGGAATCAATACAGGCATACGCTTTCTTCAAATCGCCGGTATTATTTAGGAATTGGGTATTTAACATCCAGGCCTTACTATTATTCTTAGTATTTACCAGGTATTTTTCAAGAATAGGTATTGCTTCTTTGGTTCTTCCGGTACGCTCAAATATCCCACAAATCATCGATAGGTTTTCAAACATATTTGGTTTTATTTCATAGACCTTTTGGTTATAAAGGTATGCACTATCCAGTTTTCCCTGATTAAAATAGGACATGGCGATAAAATACTCCGGACGGGTATCGTAAGGACTTGAATGATCCTTTTTCAATAAAGCAATAGCTTTATCGTATTTTTTCTCATTGATCAGATATCTGGCCTTCTGAGCAGCGATCGGTTCACCAACAACATTGATATCGGGAATCCAGGGAAAATCCCTCATAAATCGTTCCGAATTTTGAATTAACTTTCCGGTATTCATTTCATCTTTAATGACCCGTTGAAGTTTTAATGATTGAAAATTCAACGTTAAAATGTAAGCAGAAAAAATAAGAAGCGCCAGCAATTTTACCGCCCACACTTTTGAAATGAGGCTACCTCGGCGCTCCAACAACTGTAAATAACCTCCCTGTATCTTTGTCAGGGAACTCTCCGATAAATTAAGCTCTGAAGATTCATCAGTAGCAGAATCTTTGGGATGGATTTGAGTGAGGGCAATACCAGCACCGGCAAACAAAGCGAACAAAGCCTGAATCTCGGGACGATCTTGTGGAAAATTGAAAAATGCATCAAAGAAGTAAGCCATTAATCCGAATGCAGCTAAAAACAAGTAAGATATTTTATCCTCTCCTTCTTTTTTCAGAAGCGCTTTCAAAAAATAAAAAAGTATAACAACAAAAATACCAGCAAAGAAAAGTCCTCCAAAAATACCGACTTCAGCAGTAGTCTCAATAAAATCGTTATGTGCTTTATATTGATAGATGTAATTGGGATTAGTTAGATTTTCTTCTTTTAGTGTCACGACTTTCCAGTTACCAACTCCACATCCCAAAAGCGGATCATGCTTAATCACATGGGAAGATCGTTTCCACGCATCCAATCGTTTGCCTGCCGATTCATCTGAAGTGGATATAGTCGATAAACGTTCTTCAATTCCAACATTTAATCCCCCTGAATGATTAGGATAAAAAACTTGCTGAACACCTGAAAAAATAAAAATAGTTGTTAATAATACTCCAACAAAAACAACTATTTTCCGAATATATGCCTTTTGTTTCTGCTGAAGGTAAACAACTAACAAATAGGCCAAATACGCGAAAGTTATGAAGAAAGTCCCCAAATAAAAGGCTCTGGAACTCATAAACAATACCGCAAGCAACCCCGTTGCTCCTCCCAAAAAACCAAATTTTTGTTTCCAACCTTTATGAAATGTAAACAACCATAAGGCAAATGGTATTTTCACAAAAACGGATGCAGCCAAAATGTTTTTATTAGAATAAATAGTCTTAATAAAAAATATATCAGCGATTTCACCTTTGATGTATTTGTGAATATTATAATACACTGACAAACTGTCGAAAATGAGTAATGCAGTCATCCCAATTGCCAAATGTTCGAGATAACGTTTGTCTTTCGAAACTACCACAGAAACCAAATAAGCCGCAGAAAAGACAGTAAATATCTTACAAAAATGAAGGATGGATTCAATGACGTTGATGGCCTTAAAAAACGAAAGCAAGGAAACCACCATCAATAATGTGTAAAATATACCAGCCCAACTCTTAAAAAAGCCTAAAGAAATATCAGGATTCTGCTTTACTTCCTTCCGGGTAAAGAGGTATGCAAATACCGCCAGGTTCAGTAAGGCGATGGTCATGAATTTAGGCCCGTTGGAATCGAAAGTATCCAGATTTGGCGTAAGTACTGTAACATAGCCATAAGCCAACAAAATAAAGCTATAAATGAAATTAAGTGGTGAGTCTTTTTGAATTTTAGCTTTATTGCCAGTAGAGTTATTGAATTGCTTTGCCATCAGAATTTATTTTTTTAAGTCCCCAAAAATAAATATAAATATGAGATATTCTAAGTTTCGTATATGGTTAAATCGTATTGAATTGAAATACGACTCAACAAATCCGGAATATTTTTGAAACTCAAAAAATACAGTGAGCTAAACCACAAATTCAATCAAATTTAGATCATCGGATAAGTTCTGTTATTTGCATCTAATCCTCGCTGCCAGCGAATTATCCAGTAAAATCAATTGTTGAGCGGCAAGCTTGGCTACAAGATTTGCACCTTCAGCCTTCAGGTGGGTGTCGTCTTTTCTTCCTTCAGGAAATCTATCGGTTGGCAGAGTCCAGAGGTAAATTTGTTTTGAAGCTTCGTCACCCAGAGCAGTAACAGCGCCTGCTGTGAGCATTTGCAAATCGATAAGTGGAACATTCATTTCTGCTGCAACCCATCGGGTAACAACAGGATAATTACCGTGTGTATCCATCAGAAACCCATTTTCAAACTTCCGGCGAACAATGGAGGTAAACAAAATGGGTGTTGCGCCTTTCTCGCGGGCTTCGCGCACAAAACGCTCTAAATTTTCCCGATAACTGGTAAATGGGTCTGTATATCGGGTCGAATCCTTAATCTTCTCGTCGTTATGCCCAAACTGGATAAACACATAATCGCCTGATTGAAGCGAATCGAGCACCGATTCCCAGCGGCCTTCAGTGATAAAACTTTTTGTACTCCGACCATTCATCGCCCTGTTTTTAACGTCCACGCTTTGATCGACAAATGCTAAAAAAACCTGACACCAGCCCGTTTCCGGAGTAACTTCTGCCTTTTTATTGGCCATCGTTGAATCGCCGATAGTCCAAACTGTAATCCGATTTCCTGAACTGATTTGAGCCAGAGTAGTTCCTAAAGTAATCGTGAACAGAAACAAGACTAAAACTGAGATTTTCGCTATTATCCTTTTCATCAAGAGCTTATTTTACGAGTTGAACTGCATTTTTAGGCACGTCTTCGCCAATCAAAATTTGTTGGATCGGATTAGTCAAACCTGAATTTTTCAGAACCGTATTTCCTGATGTTGAACCAGTCACCTGAATCAAAGGAAATACATTTGATTGCGTATGGAGACCATCAACACTCACGTCTCTGCAATTCTTGAACTCTGCAACAGGTGTTTTCTTAGTTATCAGAGTCAGATTCTTAATTTTCACTCCGGAAGCATCACTGCATGTCATTCCATAATCTGCTTCCATCCTGATATTTTCAAGTTCCACATTCTCTAACTTCATTTCGGGCAGCCCCTGCAACTGAATGCCGAGCATGGCACCTTTACAATTCACATTCCGGATAAAAATATTTTTGAATTGAGGTGTTTCTTCAGTTACCGGCAACAATTTCACAACTGTGCCAGCTTCCCCGGCCTCCAGATCTTCAGAGGCGGAACGTCCGCTATAGAAAAGGTTGAACGAAATAGCCTGCGTGGGAATATTCATCATTTCAACATTCGAAATGTAAATATTCTCGACCACTCCTCCCCTGCCCCGATTGCTCTTGAAGCGTAAACCAACATCGGTTCCAATAAAGGTACAGTTCGAAACATGTAAATTTTTTACGCCGCCCGACATTTCGCTACCAACAGTAACACCACCATGTCCATGAAAAACGATACAGTTCTTTACGATCAGGTTTTCGTTTGGCATTTTTCGGTCGCGACCCTCCTTATCCTTTCCTGATTTAATGCAAATCGCATCGTCGCCCACATCGAAATTAGAGTCATGAATGATGCTGTTTTTGCACGATTCAATATCAATTCCATCGCCATTTTGCGAGAACCAAGGGTTACGAACAGTCGTATTGCGTAGTGTAAAATCTTCACACATCAGCGGATGAATACACCATGCCGGTGAATTCTGGAAAGTTGGCCCATCAATCAGCACTTTCTTGCATGAAATCAGACTAACCATAACCGGACGAAGAAAATCACGAACATTTTCAAATTCAGCTTTGGTTTTCAGGTTCCGCGGAACATTCATCTCGGACTGTTTTTCGCCATCGCGAAACTGCTGAGATGGATACCAGGTCTTTCCGTTTTCACTGACCAAACCTCCCGAGGAAATCAGCTTTTTCCACTGACTTTCAGTTAGCTTTTCTTTTTTAACTGAACGCCAGGCTTCTCCTGAACCATCGAAAATTCCGTTTCCAGTTAAAGCGATATTCTCCAGATTACGTCCATTGATGGGCGACATGCAACGGTAAGTGTTAAAGCCTTCAAAATTGGTTTCACCCAAAGGGTATAAACTTTTATCGGTACTGAAAACAACCAGAGCACCTGATTCAGTAAACAATTCAATGTTACTTTTCAAGGTAATAGGACCTGTCAACCACATTCCACGCGGAATAATAACTTTACCTCCACCTTTTATTGAAACGGAATTAATTGCATCAGCAAAAGCCTGAGTACAGAGAAACTGGCCGCCACTTTTAGCACCGAAATCGGTAATTAAAACCGAATTTGCCGGAATAACCGGCTCCTGAACACGAGGCATTTCAAACTCAACACCTGCATACAAATCTGTCTGTTGGGTAGTTATCACTACCGGTTGTGAAATGGCACAAGCTGCATAAAAAATAGCTGTAACCATCGTGATTGTTGTTTTCAATACATTCATATTTTAATTCTTAAATTGTTCCGGGTTACGAGTTGCGGGATGCGAATTGCAACCCATAACCGGCAACTTTTCCACTATAACACATTTATTAAAATTTCTCAATGCTCCCTTCGATACGCTTCGCTACTCAGGGAGCGGTCTTCAGACTTCGGACTTCAGGCTTTCTTATTTCTCCACCCTGAACCAGTCGATATCAGCCGATCCGGCATCGTTAATAATGCCTTCGCGCAAGGCATAAAGCCCAACTTTAGCGCCAATCCATTTGCCTTCGCGAGCTTTGAATGAGTTGCCTAACGAAGTAAATGAAACGCCATCGGTGCTGTAACTGAAACTGCATTCGGCACCTTTTTGCACAGTTACCCGAAAATAAACCAGATTTGAATTCAGTTCAGGACCGGGAACAAGATCTTCTGCTGTTCCCTTATCAGCATTCTTACAATTAGCAACATAGAGATTTAGTTTTCCATTTTCTCGTTTTACAGTTAATCGTTCGTAGTCCAATCCCATGACAATCAGGCCAACTTCCTCTTTATCGAAACGGGCATAGAATGTCAATTTTGTTGTAGCTGTAAATTCCTCCGCTGGAAATTTCTGCAAAAGCATATTCGAAATGCCCCAAAGATTTTTAGCTTCAACCGGACAAGGAATACAATTCAGCCTAAAAAAGCCAAGATTACCAGAAGGGAATCCCCAGGTGGTCTGATAATTGGCATGCCACTGCCATTGGAGACCCAATTCACTGCCATTAAACTCATCGCTTTCCGGAGGATTCGCTTTCGGGTAAGTCTTGCCAACATTTGGCTTTTTGTAAGTACGAACTGGCTCGCCGCAGCCATCGCCGTCGGCATCAACGCCAATTACCGGCCAGTCGTTCTCCCATTTCATCGGATTGAGGTGCAACACGCGGCCATAAGCGCCCAAATCCTGAAAATTCAGAAACCAGTTTTCGCCGGTTTTAGTATCAACCCAAGCTCCCTGATGTGGCCCATTGATATCGGTTTTGCCTTGAGCCATAACAATTTTATCTTCATACGGGCCAAAAATATTCTTCGAGCGCATCACCATTTGCCAGCCGGGGGCAACACCTCCAGCCGGGGCAAAAATGTAATACCAACCGTTTCGTTTATAGATTTTAGGTCCTTCAATCGTTGGATGATTTTTGTGTCCGTCAATAAGCATCACGCTGTTGCCAATCAGTTTCGTTCCATCCGACC
>JBBQXI010000145.1:0-9032 GCA_038209805.1 Bacteroidales bacterium
TCCTCTTCTGGGTACCCAAGAATCTTACAGAATGCCTGATTTACCTTTACCGAACCATCAATTCCGGTGACAGATTTCCCGAGTGGGGAATTTTCAAAATAGTTTCTAAATGTTTCTTCACTTTCGCGCAGGGCGATTTCCGCTTTCATCCGGTCAGAAACATCGCTGTAAATAGCTACAATTTCGTTTGTATTTAACTTATAGATGATGTTTTCGCGCCAGCCTTCAAGCCGTTCGTCTTTATAAAACGTTGAATTCAGATACTCTGTTTTTCCGGTTCGCCATACCCGCCTGAACCCATCTAAAATGCCCATTTCATCAGCTGCCGGGAACATCTCACTAATCCGTTTCTCTAAAACCTCATCGCGATTCAGCTTATCGGTTTTCTGAGCTGTTTCATTAAAGTCAGTGAATATAAAATCATTACCATTGTCAACAGCCTGATAAACAGCAATCGCATCCGGACTGTTATTAAACAAACTTTCCCATCGCTCCCGGTTTTTCAAATTGGCTTCTTCGGCCTTTTTCTGTTTCGTAACATCTTGCAGAATGCAGTGTGTTTGTTTAAATTCTCCTTCTAAATCATACCCAATCTTTCCGTCGAACGCAATAAATAATTTGTCACCGTTTTTATGAACCATCTCAAATTCGCTGTGGATTTGACCTTGCGCCTTAAACAACGGAAAACGCTTTCTGAAGCCTTCCTGATAATCCGGAGAAAGAAAATCACCAAACCATTTTCCAATAACTTCTTCACGAATATAACCAAGGGTGTCCAACCATTGCTGGTTTACTTCAATAAAGCGGCCATCAAAATCAAGTGATTGATAACCCAAAGGAGCCTTATTAAATAGAAGCTGGAATCGTTCTTCGCTTTCTTTTAATGCTCTTTCAGAATTTATTCGATCCGTAATGTCGCGTACCACTCCTTCGGTACCAATAATTTGTACATCCTTGCTCCACAACCATTGAACATTCATAGAAGCCCAAAATGCCGAGCCATCCTTTTTTTTACCCTGAGTTACATAGTCTTTGATTTTTCCTTCGGTGCGCAATATTGAAATTAACGAATCGCGTTCCTTCGGATTGAAATAAAGTTGTTCGGCGGGTTGTCCAAGTAATTCATCGATTGACTGAAAGCCATAAATTTTAAGCGCTGAAGGACTAACTAAAGTCAATTTCCCGGCCAAATCAGCCTGAAAATATGAATCCTGGAGATTTTCAAATATTCCTTTTAATTGTACCTGACTTTGCAAAAGTGCATTGGTTCGCTCCTCGACTAATTGCTCCAGCCTTTCCTTATCAGTACGCTTCTGTTCGCTGGCAGCCTTTATTTTTACCATTGCTCTGATCTGCGCGGTGAGTTCCGTTTCGTCTATGGGTTTAGACAGAAATCCTTCGGCTCCCACTTCGAGGGCTTTTATCCGATTTTCTTTATCTCCTTTTAAAGCGGTTAAAAAAACAACCGGAATGTCGCTTACCCGCTCATCTAATTTCAAAAGACGGCATACTTCAAAACCATCCATGCCAGGCATAATAATATCCAGCAATATTACATCCGGATTATGGGCTATGGCCAACTCAATTCCTTTTGAACCATTTAAGGCAGTATAAACAACAGACCCATGGAAAGTATCATGAATGATAGCTTTCAGACTAATCAGGTTATCGTTATTGTCGTCGATTGCTAGTATTTTTGCCATATTAGGTGATGTATAGTTCTGTTATTTATCTTTAATCATTGTCCGTTTTCTTATCTAACACCAAAGGTGTTTTATTTTCATAACCTTGAGGTCAACGACCTAAGGATATTGAACCCAACATAACTACTGCCTGAAAGGCAGGACAAAATCAATCTTTCAGAAAATATCGTTCATCAATGACGATTCCGTTTTCAATCAAAAACTGACGATATTCTTCTTCAAAACTTAACTTTTTATGATGTTCTTTCTGGTTCTTAATATAATCAATTATTGTTTGTTTTTCTTTAAGGTTATAAGTAAATCCGGCAAAACTGACTGGCCAGCCTTCAAAATCAGGAAAGTTCAGATTGGTCGACAGCCATTTACTCGAATACTCTTTTAGTTCCTTCATAAAATCAGATACAGCAATAGTTGGATGAATATCAACTAATAAATGAATGTGGTTAGGCATGCTACCAATACGATAGAGTTTACTCTTTTTGTTGTTGATAATACCCATCATGTACGCGTACAATTCTTTATCATGTTGTTCTGGAATTGTATTTTTACTCCTCTTGGTTCTAAATACTATATGATACAGAAGTTGCGTGTAACTCATCTTTATTTTATTGTCCTGCCTTTTAGGCAGCTATTGATCCTTGTACGTTTTTCCGCAGGTCACCGACCATGCGGTTATGAAAATTTTAACTTTTCAAGTTAAAGGAATTGTATTTTATTCCTCTTGGTTCTAAATACTATATGATACAGAAGTTGCGTATAACTCATCTTTATTTTATTGTCCTGCCTTTTAGGCAGATATTGATCCTTGTACGTTTTTCCGCAGGTCACCGACCATGCGGTTATGATCCCGATAATTATCGGGAAACTTTTCAAGTTAAAGGATTTTTAGATCTCATTCTGGATGATCTTTTAACATTAAATTGTACCTATTACATATAGAGCCACAGAGGTTTAACCTAAATATTCAGCGATGGTCTTCAGGAAATACGTATTATCGATTGGTTTCGAAATGTACCCGTCAAACCCGAGTGCAATAAAATCTTCACGATCACCTTTCATGGCGCTGGCTGAAACGGCAATAATTGGTACAAGTCCTAACTTTTCTTCTTTCCGAATCTCGTTCAGGGCTTCAATGCCATTCATGCCGGGAAGAGCAATGTCCATCAGAATCAGATGTGGCTGATGCTTTATCGCCTGTTCAACCCCTGCGTGCCCATCTTCTGCTTCAATAATCCTGCATTTTCCGTCGAGAAGAGCTTTTATGGTAACCATATTATCCGGATTGTCTTCAACAACCAACACCAATGGCCTACCTGAAATTGGAATTCGGGCTGGTTTTGTAATTGGGGTGTCAACTTTAGTTGCTTCCGGAAACATCATGTGTGCTACGGCATTGAGAAGCTGATCTTTGTTGATGTCACCTTTCTGAATCAACTGATGGATGCCATTATTTTTCAGGAATGAGAGTTCTGCTTTCGTTACGTATTTGGCCGTAAGAATAATCACAGGCAGATGATCAGTTTTTTCCTCATTCCGAATCCGTTTCAGCACTTCAAAACCGTCAACTTCGGGCATCATCAGATCGAGTATCATGGCATCCGGAATTTGATTTTCAATCTGCTCAAGAGCTTCATTCCCATTGCGAGCCACCATGATATGATATCCCTGCTGAAGTAAAATATCTTTCATTTGAACAATGACAGCCTCTGTATCTTCAACCAAAAGGATGGTTTTTCCGGTAGTATTTATTTCGCCAACAATAGTAGCTTTTGCCGTTTTCGACTGATCAATATAGTTTTCAATGTTTTCCTGAATGGAAGTATATTGAAGCGGCAGGTTGAGCGTAAATTTCGAGCCTTTACCACGAATGCTTTCAACATTGATACTTCCTCCCAACAATTCGGCGTATTTCTTAGCGATAGCCAACCCGAGACCTGTACCACCATATTTTCTGGAACTACTGCCATCGGCCTGCCTGAATTCATCAAAAATGAGGTGAATCTGCTCCTGATCAATCCCAATACCCGTATCACTCACCGTAATTCGTATGGATTGATTAACCTCCTCTGCAATAATCTCAACACCACCTTCTTCCGTAAATTTAACAGCATTAGCCACGATATTTTGAAGAATATGACGACATTTTACGTAGTCGCTTTTGATTGGTGTGATATCGCTTCCCGGCAAATAGCGAAGCGTAATGCTTTTCTGATTAGCTTGGGGATCAATCAGTTCAACAACTTCATTGATCAACTCTCGGATATTAAACCGGTTGATTTCAACGTCTTCGCGCCCGGCCTCAATGCGCGACAGGTCGAGAATATCATTAATGAGCGACAGCAATTGTTTGCCATTGCGCTCAATTACATCCAGATAACTGTATTCTTCATCGGGCACTTTACCTGAAAGGCGACGATTAAGAACACCCGAAAGGGCAATCACGGAATTAAGTGGAGTGCGCAACTCATGGCTCATATTCGACAGGAAGATAGTTTTTAAGCGGTTCGATTCGTCCAATTGCTTTTTCTGCATTTCCAGTTCGACATTTTGCTCAGTCAATTCACTGGCCTGTGCCGAAAGTTCTCTTTTTTGTGCTTCAAGTTCATTGTTGGCAGCCGAAAGTATTTCCGAACGGTGGATCAATTCTCTATTCAGAATATTTAACTCCTGTTCGGCATTTTTCCGTTCGGAAATGTCACGCGCAGCAGCAAATACTCCTATCACTTTCCCGATCTCATCACGATATACTGTTGCGTTATAAAGCACAGGAGTAATATGCCCGTCAACATGACGGATTTCTAACTCATAATCGCGCACCAACTCATCGCGGAATACCAGCTGATAACCTTCTTTAGCTCTTTTGGGGTCTGTAAAATAATCTGAAAAGTCAGTACTTACCAACTCTAACCTTGTGTGGCCGGTAATAAGCTCAGTAGAACGGTTAACATCCATTATTTTTCCATCAGGTCCAATCGTAACCAACGGATCCATACTTGCCTCAATCAAGCTTCGATTGTATGAACTGATCTTGTCCAGTTCTTTCCTTTGTGACTCCAATACGTTGTTCTGTTTTTCCAAATGTTTAGAAAATCCCTTAAGTTTCCGGTATGTCAGAATTCCGTCCATCCTTGCGCTAAGTATACCCTGAATATTATTTAGCAGACGAAGGCTGTTATCATTGAAACTCCTGATGTTTGCCAGAGAAATAACAGCCACTGTTTCGTTTCCTGAAACAATTGGGATTGTAACAATTTCGCGGGGTGCAAACTTTCCGGCAACAGTATAAAACGAAAAACGGGTATCCTCAGGAATATCGGCAATATGCTGTAACTTTTGAGTCGAAAGTGGAGTTCCAAACTCTCCTTCAAAATGAACTGCTGAAAATGACCTGCACCCTTTCATGTCCATCCCCAGGCATTCAAAATGCTCAAAATCAGTTTTTTCATCATTTAGAAAATAAACGGCTCCCATTTGAGAATTGGTATGCTCAAGCAAACTGGTCAAAAGGGCATGACAGAATTTGTGTGCATCATCTTCACTGAGCATTACTTCAGCAAGCTTGGCGGCATGAGCGTTCAAACTCAGTTCAGTTTCGATGGTATCGGCCAAAGCATTAAATGAAATCGAAAGTTGTCCAAATTCGTTGGTAGAGGAATAATTACTTCGCACATCCATTTTACCTTCCCTGAAAAGTTTGGTAACATTTGACAATTCAGTGATTGGACGGCGAATGTTTCGATTTAGGAGGTAAATTATTAGGACTATAAGTCCCAATATTCCTAAAACCAGAAATCCCAATTGGCGGTTTAGTTGGTCGTTTAATTTCGAAGCACCATCATAAAATTCAACAGCTTTATTAAGGGCAAAATCGTCGATTACCTGGATATGTGCAAGAATCACATCGACCTGATGACCGCCTGATCCGTCAGGTTTGGTGCGTGCTAAAGCTTCATCTACTTTTCCCTGCCTGACTAAAATAATAGTTTCTTCACGAATCGTATTCCATGCGACAAAGCTATTGTATGCATTTTCAATATCGTTTCGGGGACCAAGGTAGCGGTCATATAATACATCAAATTGCTTAAACGCATTGGCTTTATATTTTTCTATATCCTGCAATATCAGCTCAATTTCCTCTTTATTACTTGTCAGGCTCAAATCCTTCATGCTGCGGTGCATCGAAAGGATATCTGCCTTTAATTCACCCAAAGCACGCCTTACCGCGTGCGGATGCTGGTACAGTTCGGTAGTTTGCATGGCAAGCTTATTTGCCTGTCGCCACGAAATTGCACCCAAAACAACAATAAGGAACAGGATTATGCCAAATGCAAGTTTCAGTTGCGTTCCGATTTTAAGATTTGATAGTTTCATTTTTTTTGAAATATGGCTGAATTTATAAACATTTCGCGATAGTTATTTCCCTTTATAATTTCCCTTTCAGTTTCACCGGTAATCAAATATCCTCCCGAGGAAAGGCTGTTTCCAATCTTTTCAAGCATGCGTATCCTGTATTCAGGTTTATAATAGAATAAAAGGTTGCTGCAAAAAATCAAGTCAAAATTTCCATATATACTTGCTGGCGGGCAGGTTCCCTCTCCGGAAAGCAGGTCGAAAACCGAAAAGTCAACGTAGTTCTTAATACTTGGATCAATACAATAATTTTCGCCTTTCCGTATAAAATACGTTTGAATCCGTTTCAAAGTGACTTTGCCAATAGTTGCTGATTGATAGTTGCCTCTTTGAGCTTGTTCCAAAGCTTTTGGATCAATGTCGGTGGCAAAAATAAGATAGTTTATATCTGCCTTTTTCGATTCAATCAACTCGTCGCATAAAATTGCAGTGCTATATGCTTCCTGTCCTGCCGCACATGCAGCCGACCAGATACGAATTTCCTTTTCCTTTCTGATTTTCTTTTTTTCGATGAGCTGCGGCAAAATAATTTGTTCGAGACAGGCAAACGTAATTGGGTTTCTGAAAAATTCGCTATACGAATTGGTTAGCCTACTTCTAAATACAGCAGCTTCCTCAGCATAACTTTCCAAATAATTCAGGTATGCTTTTTCTGTCAAGAGATCCAATTCCCTCTGCCTGTCGCTAATAATATTCCGAAGAAAAGCATCGTCATAAATCGAGATATCTTGGTTATATCTCGTCTGAAAATAGGTCAGGTATGGCTCAATCAAATTGGTCATATTGTAAATTAGTTTAACGCAAAGGCTCTTGTTGATTCTTTTTTAGTCAAAGCTCTAATTTACAAATAAAATGATCGAAAAAACAGCTACATAAATTATTCATATATATGCACCATCACATTCATTATTCACTATTTTTGTAATCACTAAATGCCAACGATTTTGCTTGCAATGGAAGCTCACATCTACATAGTAACCCTTTTAAAAACCTACCGGCGATTATTCAATTGCCTGATGTTCTACAATTAACAGTTTACTTACCTTTTCTTTCTTCTTTTTTATATCCTGAATCTTTTTTCAGCGTATTTCAATTTGGTATTTCAATTTCAGCAATTTAAAACAGAACATCATGTTTGAAAAAATAACGATACATGCCGAAAAACCGTTACGTTCGGCTGCCAGTGAAGGCAATTTCTACGAAACAAAAACCAACCCGATCGGTCCGGGAATGAACGAACGCATTCAGAAACTCCGAAAGCTGAGCTTTGAGGCCGAACCATCTTTAACCATCGAACGCGCCCTTTGCGAAACCTCTTTCTATAAAGAGAATTTTGGGAAACTATCGGTTCCGGTTTTACGGGCAGCTAACTTTCTGGATTATTGCCAAAAGAAAACCCTTTACATTGGCGAAGGCGAACTCATCGTTGGCGAACGAGGCCCAAAACCCAAATGCGTACCTACTTTTCCTGAATTGACTTGTCACAGTGTGGAAGATCTGAACGTACTCAACACCCGCGAATTGCAGCGGTACACCATCAGTCAGGAAGACATTGATACTTACGAACGCGAAGTAATCCCATACTGGGCCGGAAAAACACAGCGCGAACGCATATTCAGCCATGTTCCGCAAGAATGGCGACTGGCTTACGAAGCCGGAATGTTCACCGAATTTATGGAACAGCGTGCACCTGGTCACACCGCCCTCGATGGGAAAATCTATACCAAAGGAATGTTGGATTACAAGCGTGAAATAGCTGCCCATCTGGCTTCGCTCGATTACCTGAACGATCCGGAAGCTACCGACAAATCGGAAGAATGGAAAGCCATGGACATTTCGTGCGATGCCGCCATCCTTTTTGCTGAACGTCATGCCGACCTTGCAGAAGAATTGGCCGCCACCGAAACCGATTCTATCCGAAAAGCCGAACTCCTGAAAATTGCTGAAGTTTGTCGTTGGGTTCCTGCCAATGCACCACGCAACCTGTGGGAAGCCATCCAGATGTACTGGTTTGTTCACCTCGGAACAATTACCGAACTAAACGGTTGGGACGCCATGAATCCGGGTCATTTCGATCAGCACCTGACTCCCTTTTACAACAAAGAAACTGCCGACGGAACACTCACCCGCGATCAGGCCAAAGAATTAATTTCGTGTTTCTGGATCAAGGTGAACAATCATCCGGCGCCACCTAAAGTAGGAATCACAGCCCGCGAAAGCGGAACCTACAACGACTTTACAAACATCAACATTGGCGGAATTAAAAACGATGGCAGCGACGGAACCAGCGAAGTCTCGTACATCATGCTCGAAATTGTTGAGGAATTGCACATACTTCAGCCCGGAAGTTCGGTGCACATCAGCGCCAAAACTCCCGATAAATTTCTGCACGCCGCAACCCGTGTTATCCGCCAGGGACATGGTTATCCGTCGGTATTCAATCCCGATGTGTATGTTCAGGAATTGATGCGTCAGGGCAAATCGCTGACCGATGCCCGCGAAGGCGGATGTAGCGGTTGTATCGAAGTGGGTGCTTTCGGAAAAGAAGCCTATTTGCTCACCGGTTACCTCAACGTTCCTAAAATCATTGAAGTTACCCTGAACAATGGCATCAATCCGGTGACCGGCATTCGGGTTGGTCCTGAAACCGGTGATCCACGCACTTTCACGACTTACGACGAGCTTTATGCTGCGTTCCTGAAACAACTTGAATTTGTAGTCGATCTGAAAATGCGCGTGAGCAATTACATCGACCGCATGTTTGCCAAATATGCACCCGCTCCATTCCTTTCTATCGTAACCGAAGATTGCGTAAGCCGCGGAAAAGATTATTACGATGGCGGCCCACGTTACAACACCAGCTACATTCAATGTTGCGGATTAGGAACTGTAACCGATAGTCTGGCTGCCCTCAAAAAA
>JBBQXI010000146.1:0-9016 GCA_038209805.1 Bacteroidales bacterium
AGGATGCATTGGTACTGAAGTCAACCGAAGCTTATCCGCAAAAAAGGATAACAGAAATACAAACTATTCTGGATAAAGCTGAAAAAGAAAAAAACCGAATTGAAAAAGAATACCAAGCTGCAATTGCTCAAGCTGACAAAAGTTTCCAATTAAAAGAATATTCAGGTTCAATCACTTCATACAACGCCGCTCTTGTTTTGAAACCAAACGACAGCTATGCCACTGGCAAAATTGCTGAAATTCAGAAAATTCAACAGCAACTCGAAGAAAAGACGAAGTCCGAATTAATGGTTTACAACGATGTGATCAATGCAGCCGATCAGCTATTTACCGCACAAAACTATCCGGAAGCTCTAGCCAAATACAAGGATGCATTGGTACTGAAGTCAACCGAAGCTTATCCGCAAAAAAGGATAACCGAAATACAAACTATTCTGGATAAAGCTGAAAAAGAAAAAACACGTATAGAAAGCGAATATAAAGCCGTAATTGCTCAAGCTGACAACCTATTTGAGAAACAAGATTACGCTAACGCACAAGCACAATACAGAAAAGCGCTCACGCTAAAAGCTGATCAGGTTTATCCAAAAGATCAGATTCGGAAAATTGACGAAACCATTGCTGAAAATAGACGCAGAGAAGAAGAAAACCAGAAACAACAACTGGAAAAACAGAATCTTGCATATAATCAAGCCATGGCAAGCGCCGATAAATCGTTTAGCGAAAATGATTTCAATACGGCTAAAACAGGCTATGAGACCGCTTTGAGCATTAAACCTAACGATACGACTGCAAAAGATAAATATGGACAGACAGAGGCAAAACTTGCCCAGCTTGCCCGAAATACCCAGGCCTACAACAAAGCGATTACCGAAGCAAACAATAAATTAACCGCAAAACAATATCCTGAAGCCAAAGAAAAATATCAGGAAGCACTTCAGTATTTGCCGGACTCAGACTATCCGAAGCGACAGATGGCAAAAATTGATGAACTGCTGACTCAACAGGATGCTGAAGCAAAGACGAAACGTGATTTTGATCTGGCTGTTACCGAAGGGGAAACGTTATTTAAAGCAAAAGATCTGGCAAAGGCAAAAGATGCCTTCATGAAGGCCTACAATTTAATCCCATCAGAAGTTGTTCCGCCCAAAAGAATAAGCGAAATCAACGATTTAATTGCTCAGCAAGAACGTAATGAAGCTGCAATAAAAGCGACTCTGGAAGCCTATCAAAAAGTCATTCAACGGGCAGATAATCATTTTGGGAACAAGGAATATGCCTCGGCTCAGTTGGCATACAATGAAGCATTATTGGTAAAATCGGATGAAAAATATCCGAAAGACCAACTAGACTTGATTACAAAGCTTTTGAAAGAACAAAATGAACAGAATTACAAAAGTTCAATTGCAAAAGCTGATAATTCATTTAACGCAAACCAGCTTGAAGATGCAACCACCATTTATCAGGAAGCATTGAAATATAAAAAAGATGATCAATACGCCACTCAAAAGCTGAAAGATATTGAAAAGAAAAGGGCTGATCTTGAAGCTGAAAATAATCGATTGAAGAAGTTTGATGATCAGTACAAGACCTTAGTTGCCGATGCGGATAACGACTTAAAAAACAAAAGTTATTCGATTGCAAAGGAAAAATACCAAAAGGCTTTGACATTAAAACCAACTGAAGTATATCCGAAAGATCAAATCGCTAAAATCGATGAATTAATTCTTGCGCTTCAAAAAGCCGACGAAACAGACAAACAATATGCTCAGTTTATTCAAGGGGCGCAGAATGCATTTCAGGAGAACAAACTAAAGGAAGCCCGTGATTTATACCAGAAAGGTTACGATCTGAAACCGTATGAGCCGATGCCACCAATGCGCATTTCCGAAATTGACGGGCTACTTGCCCAACAAGAAGAAACTGCGAAACTCGCTGCCATGGAAGAAGCACAGCGACTGGCAAAAGAAAAAGCAGACCGAGATCAATACAACAATGCTGTTGCTGCCGCTGATAAAGAATTTGCCGCAAAATTATATCAGCTTGCAAAAGTTCATTATACCGATGCTTTGATTGCCCTATCCAACGAAAAATATCCACGAGATCAAATCGCCAAAATTGATGATTTGCTTGCGCAAGAATCCATGAATAAATCACTGGCAGAACAAAAAGCCCAGCAAGATTCCATTCAAAAAGCGAAAGACAAGTTATTTGATTTGACCATGTCGTCTGCAAAAGAACATGAACAGAATAACCGTTTTGAACAAGCAATTCAGAAATACAATGATGCCATCAGCATAAAACCTGACCAACGGTCGGTGATCCAAAAGTACATCAGCGACATTCAGGACAAAATGCAACTTTTGGCAAAACAGGATGCCGAATATAAACGATTGATCAAACTTGCTGACGGATATTTTACTGATTCAAAACTTAACGAAGCATTAACTGAATATCAGAATGTGCTTAAAATTAAGTCAGAAGAAGAATATCCCAAGAACCAGATCAAGGAAATACAATCGCAACTGGCAGCACGTGAACAAAGTTATACCAGTTCAATAGCTAAGGCAGACAAAGCTTATGATGCTTCCGACTGGGTTACAGCCAAAACAGGCTATACCGAAGCATTAAGTATTAAGCCAAATGAAGTATATCCGTTAAACAGGCTAAAAGATGTAAATCAGAAAATTGCTGATGCCAATCTTGCTGCACTCAGCAACTCGGCAACAAATAAAGCATATGCTGAAGCTATGGAAAAGGCAGAAAAAGCGTTAAAAGACGACCAGCTTTCTTCAGCAAAAATGCAGTTCCAGATGGCACAATCCATTAAACCTGACGAAAAATTGCCAGCTCAGCGAATCAAAGAAATTGATGTGCTGATCGATCAGCGGAATAAGGATCGTTTGGCCAACGCACAACGCGAACTCGATGAAAAATACCAGCAGGCTTTAAATGTAGCCGATAATTCATATCGCGATAAATCATACAGCATTGCCAAACTTCAATATCAGCAGGCCTCGTTAATTAAACCTGACGAATCGTATCCAAAAACTCAGATGGCTTTGATGGACAAATTGATGAATGAAGCAAAACCAGTTGAAACATACGTCATCAAACTGCCAGAAAGTGAACCTGTCAAGTCAGTTCAGAAACCAATTTACAATCCTCAGGAGTCTGCTCAGGCTACTGAATCAAGGGCTCAGATGTACAATACAATTACTGACTACGACCAAGCAATCAAAAAAGCCGATGATTTATTTGGCGTGAAAGATTATACTGTAGCAAGATTCTACTATTACAAAGCATCAGATATTAAACCGTCTGAAGAATATCCGAAAAAGCAGGTCGACCTGATCCGAAAACTGATCGATTCACAACTTTCGGCAGGGGATCTTTCAGAATACGACAAGGCAATAACCCAGGCAGACAATTCCTTTTCAAGTAAAAACTATCAGATCGCTAAATTCTTCTACTACAAAGCGCTGGACATCAAATCGTGGGAAAAATATCCAAAAGACCGGATTAATGAAATTTTAGCACTGACGAATTCACGACTTTCTGAAAAGGAAGAAAAAGAGTATCAGGACATCATAGCCAAAGCTGATGAGGCCTATTTCAATAAAGATATGGCCATTTCACGCTTCTACTATAACAAAGCTTTATCCATTAAAAGGGACGAAAATTACCCACGCATAAAGCTAAAGGATATCCAAAAACTTATTGATCAGGATGTTCAGGATCAGGAAAACGAGCAATACCGAAATCTCATTGACCAAGGCGATAAGGCTTTACAACTCAAAAACTACAGCGTAGCGCGTTTTAATTACAACAAAGCTCTTACCATGAAACCGAATGAAAAATATCCGAAAGATCAGCTTAAAAAATTAAAAGAAGCGTTGCAAAATCAGGACAAATAATTTTACTAGAGTGAGCGGTTGACTTTGAATCACCCGCTCACTCCTAAAATATTTAGCGTTGGAACTAAAAATAAAAGATCAGTTATTCAGTTTGTTTGAGTCTCATTTTAAGGAAGAAATTACTTTTTTTGAGCAATTACCGGCATCAGGTTCATACCGAGAATATGTCCGGATAAAAAGTATAAACCATCAGGTTATTGGTGCCTACAATCAGGATATAAAAGAAAATCAGGCTTTCCTGGAGTTTTCGGCTCATTTCCGAAATAAGAACATTCCGGTTCCTCACATCTATGCTGTAAACAGCAACATGGATTGCTACCTTCAGGAAGATTTGGGAAATACTACCCTATTCGACTTCATCAGCACAACCCGCGAAAATGAAGGGTTTTCAATTCAGATTGTCGACGAATACAAAAAGGTTCTGCACGAGCTTCCGCGAATTCAACTGGTTGCCGGAAAAGACATCGATTACAGCGTTTGCTACCCACGCGAAGCTTTCGACAAACAATCGATGATGTGGGACTTAAATTATTTCAAGTATTATTTCCTGAAACTGGCCAAAATACCTTTCGACGAACAGGCTTTGGAAGACGACTTTCAGACTTTTAGTGACTACTTATTAGCTGTCGACAATAACGCGTTCATGTATCGTGATTTTCAGTCGAGAAACGTGATGTTGAAAGATGGGAAAGTATATTTCATCGATTATCAAGGTGGAAGAAAAGGTGCGCTTCAATACGATTTGGCTTCGCTGCTTTACGATGCCAAAGCCAATATTCCGGAGGCCGAGCGCGAAGAATTACTCGAATTTTATCTGGACGAACTTAGCCAATACAAACAGGTCAATCGCGATAAATTCAAGGCTTTATTTGGTGGCTATGTGCTGATACGAATTATGCAGGCCATGGGTGCTTACGGGTTTCGTGGTTTTTATGAGAAAAAAGAACACTTCCTGAAAAGTATTCCATTTGCACTCAAAAATCTCGAAACGCTCCTTGCACGAAACACCATTCAGGTAAAACTTCCTGAATTATTTAAAGTGCTGAAAGCCGTTACTGAATCGGTATTCCTGAAAACGATCAGTCCGTCGAATGACCGGTTAACCGTGCGTGTCAGTAGCTTTTCCTATAAAAAAGGCATTCCGCACGATCCCTCCGGAAATGGTGGCGGATTCGTCTTCGATTGCCGGGCCATTCACAATCCGGGTCGTTACCTTGAATACAAACACCTCACAGGGAAAGACCCACAGGTTCAGGAGTTTTTGGAAGAAAAATCGACTATTTCCAACTTTATGGCATCGGTTATCAGTTTGGTATCGCAATCGGTTGAAGTTTATTCATCCAGAGGGTTTTCGCATTTATGTGTGAGCTTCGGATGTACCGGCGGACAACACCGCTCGGTATATGCAGCCGAAAAATTAGCCGAGTACCTTCGCAACAATTATCCGGTTACGGTTGTTTTACAGCACGTCGAACAGGATAAAATATAGATATGTCGAAAACACAGTGTAAAAACGAAGATTACAAGGAGAAAGACGATGCCAAATACGTTTGTAAACGTTGCGAACGGAAAGCAAAAAAAGAAGATAAGCTTTGTAAACCCAAGAAGATAAAAAACTAACAGGTTTATACAACCGAAGAGGCCGTCTCAAAACTAATTTTGGGACGGCCTCTTCTATTCATGAAATTAGATTCAAACCCCTATTCCTGCACATCATCCGGATCAGAAATATCTCCATTCTTTTGCTCAGCTCTTCGGGCAAAAATAATCAAGGCAATAATAACCACAATAGCCACATACAAGCCGCTTGGAATTGGAGGTGGATCGCCTGCTCCGTAGGAATGCATTCCGGAGAGGTAATAATTCACCCCAAAGAAAGTCATCAAGACAGAACTTAAACCTACCAGAGCAAGGCTATTCAAGGCGAAAGTGCTTTTTAATCCCGGAACTTTCCGAAGATGCAGAATGATGGAATAAACCAAAACGGTAACCAATGCCCAGGTTTCTTTTGGATCCCAACCCCAATACCTGCCCCACGATTCATTGGCCCAGACACCGCCAATAAACGAACCAATGGTAAGCATAAACAGCCCAATAATCAAAGCCATTTCAACGATGTAAGAAACTTCAAGAATGGTAAAACTGATTTTTTGATTGTTCTTTTTATTCCGCAGAATCATCAGCACCAGATTGAGCATTCCGAGTAATGCACCCATGCCCAAAAATCCGTAACTGGCGGTTATAATAGCCACATGAACCACCAGCCAATACGATTTCAACACCGGAACCAAATTGGTTATTTCCGGGTTCATCCAGCTCATTCCGGCCACAAAAAGGATAATGGCAGCCAAAAGCGTAGTTACAGCCAAAGTAATCGGCGACCGTTTCAGGAAAATGAAACCTGACAAGCTGGTTGCCCAACCCACATAAATCATGGTTTCGTACCCATTACTCCATGGTGCATGACCAGAAATATACCAACGGGCAAGCAAGCCCAGTGTATAACAAAGAAATGCAACTGCAATAAGTATCGTTCCGATATTTACATATTTCGACAATCCTTTGCCTGACTTGAATATCAGCACAAAATGAAGAACCAATAAAACAAATCCAAGCAAAGCATATATTTTGGCAAGCTTTCCAAAGATATTCCATTCATTATAAAATATTTCCATGCTGATTTTAGTGGAAGACGGAATAATATCGGCTCCATATGTCCGCTGGAATTTTTTGATATAACCCAAATTCTCGTTTGGTTTTGCCCAATTTCCAGAAGCTTCAGCCTCATCAACGCTTTGATAATAAAGGTTCAGAATGTTTCCAGCAAAATCAACTTCTTCTTTTTTTGCAGTTTGAGGGAATGTGGAAGATGTCACCCATGTTTTACGTTCATCGCCTGGTACCGGAAAAATCTTTAAAAAATCACCTTTAAAAATCTCGTAGCAGATATTTACACGTTCATCCACATTCATAACTTCCTTGTCTAGCTTATTCCGCAAGGTTTGCTTTTTGTTGTATGCCTGCTGAACCATGTCATTCAAACGGTAATTTCCGGCATCATCAAACATTTGCCTGAATGAAACAAATCCGCCAGAAGCACCTAAAGTCTTAGCTAAATCAGGATGACCAACTTTTACCAGCGGAACAACCTTCCATTTGTCAGGATTGGCACTCATTTCAAGGAAGAATTCAACAGCCGACATGCCATTCCAATTGTCGGTTTTAGCAATTTTCCGCAATAAATCGGATGCCAGCGTGCTGACTGGTTCAATTCGACCCTGATGATCCTGAACCAACAATTGGCCAAAAGCATCGATGTGCTTTTCTTTAGCCGCTGAATTTCCTGCGGCAAAAACTGAATTAGAAGTAAAACTTAATCCAGCTATGATTAGACAAATTGTAAATATTTTTGTGGTTTGTCGTTGCGCCTGAAGTTTTGAACTTAAACGCACCAATTTCTGGAACCGGCTATTTTTACTGAAGACTGTGAATACCATTCCCAATGCCATGAAAAAATATCCCAAATAGGAAATTAAAGTTCCCCAATAGTCCTGATTGACAGAAAGAACAGTTCCTTTTTCATCTTGGTCGAACGAAGACTGAAAAAAGCGGTATCCCTGATATTTCAGAATGTTATTCATGAAAATACGGAATGGACGTTCTACAGAAGCACCCGGATCTTTTAGAGTGATCTCACTGGCATACGACGATGGGCTCATCGATCCGGGATAGCGTTCAAGCTGAAAGTCGCGAAGATGTATGCTGAAAGGCAATTCGCGCACCACAGAGCCATAAGAAATGCTTAGATTAATGCCGTTTATAGTTACGACTTCAGGTTGAGAAACTGCGCCATCGCGGCCAAAAACATTCACCTTACGAGTTTCGTTTCCTGAAGTAATTATAGCGGTAAAAGCATCCAACCCAGTTTCACCAGGACTTGTGCGCATTTGAACCAATGAAGGCTGAGACATTCCACTTGCATCAGGAATAGATGTTTCCGTTGCATTAGGAACAAACAGTTCATTCTCAACGGTTAGTTTCTTCCCATCAATCTCGATTGTTTCTTTATAAGAATTATTGGTGTTGGGCGTAAATTTTACCTTGGTAAGATTTCTTACCTCGTGGCTGTTTACACTAGCTTTCAAATCAACGTATGAGGCTTCGGAAACGACCTGATTGGTTGATTCTCCTTCGCGAATGTGCATACTTCCTTCAAACCCAAAATAGCGCGTAACACCGGCTCCAATAATGATCAGGATAAAGGCCAGATGAAACATCAGAATAGCCCATTTCTTCCGGTTAACTAATTTATACCTGACGACACTTCCTGCCAGATTGATGACTCCGACCAAAAGCAGCAGCTCAAACCACCAAGCCTGATAAATTAAAGCCTGAGCAGTGTCGGTACCGTAATCATTTTCGATGAATGTTGCATAGGCGATTGAGATGGCAAACATCATCAAAAGCAACACTGTAAAGAACATTGAGGAGATAAAAGAAACTATTTTTTTCATCTGTCGATAATTTGTTTTTCAATTGCCAGATGGAACTCGCCATATTAGTCATCCTCGTGTGTGAGAATATCGCTCTCATGGCTCGTTTCATTTAGCGACCATTTTCTATAAATAACTACTCTTAAGTATAACAACATGAACAAAACAAAAATGACATATCCTTCAAAAAAAACTCCTTTGTTTTAGATTTAAAACAAAGGAATTTTTCGGAATAAGACAGAAGCTACATTTATTTTGTTGTAGGATCGTCGTGTGCAATTTTAGCCGAGTATTCTTTGAAGTTAAATCCTTTGTAATTAGGACTTTCTTCATTGTGGCATTTTTTACATACTTTTTCGTCTGGCATAATCATACCTTTCGACATTGCTAAAGTTTTGTCTTTCATAACTGTAGCAACTTTGTAAGCGCTACCTGCACCGTGGCATGATTCACAAGAAACACCTTCAGCAACAGTAATTGTAGCAACTAAAGCCTGATCGGCGCCAGCAGCAGTTGAGTGACATTTCAAACATTTTGGATTAGTAGCATCGGCGCCTTTTAGGCTTTCCATAGCTTTAGCATGTTTACTGCTCGCCCATTTGTTAT
>JBBQXI010000147.1:0-8970 GCA_038209805.1 Bacteroidales bacterium
GGTTTTGTGGCGGCAATATTTTCGGTAGCAAAAACACCATTTCCTGAAACCACAAATACCCAACCCGGTTTCGCCGGATTAAAAGTGGCACAACCCGCCCAGTGAATAGCTCCGTGTATCCAGGGAATTCCGTTGGTATTGAAGGTCGCATTATTTTTTCCAACCTTTTCTTTCCAGGTTGCGCCGCCATCTTCGCTGTAAAATATAAAATCGGCCCACCCCCACACTTGCTCATTCCACCACATGTTGTAGGTTGTTGTTACCACGCGGTTGGGATTATTTTTATCCACATCAATTCCGCTGAATCCGCGGTTGGTCGATAAATTGGGCGTACAATTGGTCCATGTTCCGGTAGCGAGATTCATTTTTCGCACCCCGCCAACGGTTCCAATATAGGTTACATAAAGATTTCCATCACCGGAAAGTGCATATCGCTGTGGTTTTCCCTGTGGGTTCCCTCCCGCTGCAGTCCAGCTTATTCCACCGTCTTTACTGACAAACAGATTTTCGCCTTCGCGGTTAACAGCCACATAAATAGCGGGAGTTGCATTTCCCTTTGTTCCTGAACCAGCATCGAAAGCCACAAAACTGATGCTGGCATCGGTAACATTGAGCGAGGTCACTTTTTGCCAACTCACTCCCGAATCAATACTTTTAAACAAGCCTTTGTTGTAGCGCGTTCCGCAAAAAAGTATTTCGCTTTTGTTTGGGTCAACGGCCAAAGTTTCGCCTTTTTGCCTGTCGGAGCCGTTGCCATGCGCCTTGAACAGATTGGTAACATCAGTTATTTTGAAGGTTTCGCCATAATCATCAGAACGCAGAATGGCCGATTTTCCACCATCCCAATAATCTGTACCCACGAGTGCATAGATTTTATTGGGCGATTGCGGGTCGATGGCCAGCGCTTCAGCGCCCAAATACGATGTTTGATTGTTGGCTACCCATCCAAACAAGGGTTTCCAGCTTTTTGTATCCTCCTGCCAGCGAAATATGCCGCCTACATCGGTTTTGGCGTAAAAAAGATTTGCCTCTGTCGGACATCCAATCACCGAAGTGACATAACCACCGCCACCAATGGCTACATACCCAAAACTCTGGGCAAGATTTACAATTGGGTAGAATATTAAAACGAACAGGAATAGCAGGGCATTGCGAAAAGTTCTCATATCGGTAAAATCATAGATTGGAAAAGTAACATTCTTAAATACTTCAATTCTTACCTCAATACAATCGTGTTAAATGAATTGGCTTCTACAAATAGCTGTATGATTTTTCCATTGAGGTTGATGATTATTTTTCGGGCATCCGATGTTTCGTTTTGCAGCACACAAACAATTGAGTGATCAGGATTTACAAAAGCGAGAACGTTCTCAAAACTTCCGGAGGTATTAATTCGTTTTGCTCCGGGCTGCACAAAGTGACTGACATGTTTTAAGAGGTAATATTCGTGATTAAACCGATACGTATTGGTTTCAGGATCGACAGTTATCAGCGAATTTTGCTGCCATCCCCAACGGCTGAAACCTCCTTGGTCGAGTGAAATATTCCAGTATAAATAGGAACTTGCACCATTTTTCAAATAATGCTTCATTAAATTCCAGGAGTAACAACAATATTTCCAGTCGTTATTACCATCGCCACATTCCTGCTCGGTCTGGTAAAGCGTTAAATCAGGATATCGCGTGTGAATGCCTGGAATGGCTTCCTTGCCAGCCCACTGAAATCCAACACCTTTGATGTATTTTCCGGCATCCGGGTCGTTCAAAATTGTATCGACAAGCGCTTCATTCGGGCGTTCCATGGTTCCAAAGAAAAGTTCAACGCACTGCTTTTCCATTTCAGGTCCGAGATATTTGCCTATAAATTGTGCTAAACCCGCGGCAGTCCATGTACAACTTGGAAAAATCTGGCACGAATTGAATTCGTTTTGCGGCATCACCATCCCAATCCGGATTCCCTCGTTTTTGTAGGCTTCGATAAACTTCGAAAAATAAAGGGCATAAGCAGTAAAATATTGTGGTTCCTGAATAAACATATTTGTTCCTTCCTTTCCCTGTTTGTCGGCAGGCAAATGATTCTGAAACTGTTCTGCCAACCCCGCCCATGGCACGGCGCAGGCGTAATGTTTGTTCCATTTCATCCAGGTTGGCGGACTCCAGGGCGATGCCCAGATTTGTAATTCAGGATTATATTTTTGCGCTTCATGGATGAATGGTACCAGAGTTTTCAGATCATTTGCGATGCTGAAATTTTTCATATCGAAATCACCATCGGTTTCATTGTACGAATACCAATCCAGCGAAAAATCATTTGCGCCAACCGGCATCCTGCAAATGGTAAAATTAGCCCCTGCCCCGGGCTGAAATAGTTCAGCAAGAATTGCAGTCCGCTCCTCTTCCTTTAACCGGCTCAAAGATGTCCAGCCCAATTCGTTAAAACACGCACCAAAACCTTTGATTGTTTGTCCGGTTTGGTTGATGTCGATTGTCACATCAGCAGTTGCCGACGATTTTTCAACCGGCAAACCTCCTTTAACAACCCACTGTTGAGTTTCTGTGGTTGAAATCCACTCTATTTCAGGATTTTGTTTACATGAACTGAAAATTGCACAAATCGCAAGCACAATTAATCCGTTAAAAAAAAGTCTTGTTTTCATTTTTTTGCATTTTTAAATTCCATCAAATAAATCATATAGACCTAATTCCCATTAAAATTTTGGTGTTTGTGATTGATTGCAAACATGTTCGTTTCAGTTCTCCTTATTGATTGTTCTTAAAAATCGTTCTCTTGAGTTCATAGATCTTTTTTAGTATATTTATTCTTGATAAATCAGTTTTCCCAACTTAATAATACTATCGGAATCTGCTTGCCGGTACGAACCGCTTTTATCTGGCGCTGTGGAAAGTAAAACAGTACTGATAGTAACTTGAGTTACCAACTTTTCGAACCGCTTGATGTCCGTTTGCAGGTGGTATTCTTTCTTCACCATTCAAAATATCAGTAGGAAAGTAATTGATCTTTGTTCCATCTTGTACATGCTGGTTGAAATGCACAATTGTCTTTGGCTGAATTCTTTTCAGCAAATTGTAGGTTTCCTGTGGCTTTAAAGAAGTATCCGCCCAACACTGCATATCCATCCAAAATTCGAAGATATCGCCATAGTTTTTAGCAAGTTCTGTCAATTGTGCCAGAATGATTTTTTTAGCTGTAGTTTGTGAGAGTTCCTGTTTAATTAACGGATTCCATTTTGCCGGATTCCAACCATCATTTCCCATAACAAAAAAGGTTAAACCAGAAATAATGGAGTTTTGTCTGTTTATTAATCTATTATTCATCCGAATATAATTTGTTTTTTAAGGCCGGATGGAACTCGCATGTGAAATTTTCATCCTTGTTTGTGTTTAACGAACATGCTCGTTTCATATTCATTTGTTAAGTTGTTCTAATTTCTTCCTTTGCCAATAAATGTGGTATTTTTCATCATAAATTTCATACAAAGGTTTCAATGCAAATTCACTTGGCCCACTTTTTAAGATGAACGATAGTTTTTCGGTAGTTTTTCGTGTGATATTTTCCTTGATCTGGTTTGAAAATACTATTTCCGGCATAAGTTCGTGTGAAAGTAATTGATCGGGTGGTGGATTGAAATAAGTGTTATTTGTATTAATATCAGGCATTTGGTCTTTCCCAAGTGCAGCCGCCAATACAATTGGTCCATACAAGATTGCAAATTTTGTAGAATCATCAGGCAATGTTTCAGTTCGCACTTCCATCGGAATATCAATTTTTACTTCATCATTATTTTTCCAGTTTCTGGTTATGGAAAAATATCCCGGTATTTGGTTTTCATTTTTCACATTTTTCCCGTTTAACCAAACGTTTAGTTTGCCTTTTGTCCAATTTGGGATTCTGATTTGCAAAGTGAATTTGGCTGAATTTCCTGTAACTTTTAAGGTAGAACTATTTTTCTGCGGAAAATCTGTATTTTGCTCAATATTAATTCCTTTCTCTTTCCAATTCACTTGCGAAGCAATAAACAAATTGACGAATAAATCCGTTTCATTTTTGAAATAAACAGCTTCGCCATATTTATTGTGGTTTTCGATGCCCGTTCCCTGACAACACCAGAAAGCATCTTCTTCATTTCCAAACATTTTCCAATGTCCCGGACGTAAAGAAAGCATATAAATCATACGTCCGTTTTCCGGATTTTGTGAAGCAAGAATGTGATTGTAAAGTACTTTTTCGTAATAGTCGAAATACCTGGAATTTACATTTTCGCAAAACAAGTCTTTGCTCAATTTCAGCATATTATACGAGCAACAGGTTTCCTGCGCCTGATAATCCAATTCGTTGCCCAAGGTATCGGGACCAAAATTCCAATGTTCGTGAAAACCGGTTCCGCCGGTAGCATAGCTGCGGTGCAAAGCTACCTGTTGCCAGAAAAATTCACTTGCCTTCAAATAGTTTGTATTCCCGGTTGTTTGGTAAAGTCGCAGTAAGCCAATGAATTGCGGGATTGTTGTGTTGGCATGATGATAATTGCCTGTAATTTTACCATTCAAATTATCTATTCCGTTTAATGCCGGAAAATATTTGCTATCCTGAACAAAAAATTCCGCAGTTTTCAAATATTTTTTATCGCCGGAAATTATCGCAAGATTGGCAAGGCTTTCGCAGATTCCGCCGGTTTCGATTTTGTCGAATATTATTTGCCATGCATCGCGGTCAGTTATTGCATCACAGCGTTTTGTGAGCCAGTCGCCCATTTTTACTGCACATTCCAGGGCGGCTTTGTTTTCGCCCATTGTATAGGCATCTATTAGTCCCTGAAGAATTTTATGAATGGTGTAATGTGGCGCCCAGCCATCGCCGGTTTTTTCTATCTCATCGAAAACTGTTTCGGGAAAAGCGCTTAAATATCCGTTTGGAAATTTATCCTGGCATTTTTTCAACTCTGAGACCATAAAATCTAATTTCTCTTTGGCTAAAGTGTTTTTATCCGTTGAATGCAAATAACTTAATGCCGAAAGATAATGACCGGTAGTATGCCCGCACAACCCACAATCAGCGCTTTCCCAGCCACCGTAAGGTTTAATTCCTGCGGCATTTTCAATTCCGGCATTTGTGCGGAAAGTGGATAATAAACGGTCGGCATTTAAGCGGAAAATATACTGAATATTAACATCATGCGCCTTTTTAAACGGGCTGTCAAAAAGTTTTACATCTTCCAGCGAAAAAGGACTTGCTTTCATATAATTTTCCGGCAATAATGGAATTGCAACATTATATGAATCGGATTCGCTCCAATCGGCACGTGTTGCCCCGTATAAAACTTTCGGAACACCATTTTCGATGTACAAACAGGGTCTTTCCAAACGCGATGCACTTTTTACATTTTTCTCCCATATAAAAGTGCTTCCAATAACTTTGGGATATTTTGCTGCTTTCCAATCTTTTCCGTCAGTTGAAACCATTAATGCAAACGCACCTGCATCACCGGAGAATTTTCCAACCACATCGCGCACAACTGCGTAATATTTTTTATTCTGAAAAAAAACAAAGGGGTCTTCGGCTAACATCCATTCTTTATCACCATCTTTTACTTCGAAAATAGGTTCTTTTTCTTTTTTATAGGGACCCAAAGGCGAATCGGCAAAAGCAACAGCCATGCGCACTCGTCCACCGCGTAAAGTTCCGTTCTTACTTACTTGTTTGTACATCAAAATAATTTTACCATTTTCACCCACACAAGGCGCAGGATTTGAAACCATTAAAGCATCAAAAGCGGTTGAGTCAGCGCTTACATCTAAAATAGGTTTATCCAATCGTTTCCATTCTCCGGCAGGATTGTCGGCAACGGCCACACCAATTCGTTGTGTGTTGCGATACTGCCACCAGTTTCCGTCCATTCCTGTTGGAAGTTTTAATTTGGCATTGGAACTTGTACCCATGTAAAAAAGGTAATATTTGTTTTTGTAGGTAATCACCATAGGATTGTGAGTGGCAGAACCATCCCAGAATTTTGTTCCTCGGGCAGGTAAAACAACTTTCAAATGTTTAAACGGACCTTCCGGCTTGTCCGCAACAGCAACAGCAATTTCCGAAGTAACAGCCCAGGCAAAAAATCCATCTTTATGCTGCCACCGCGAATAAAGCATGTAGAATTTTTCATCTTTCCCTTTAATCACCGAACCGCACCAAACGTAATAGCCCGGCAACTGAAATTTATTGTTTTGCGGAACCGGTTGAACCATTGCGCCAAGATTGATCTCCGTTTCGGATTGTTGAGCGCGAAGAATTGTACTGTGATTGACTACAAATCCGAGCGTAATTAGTATTAATCGTAAATATTTCATATATAAATATATTTGTTTATTGTTGATTGGCAAATATTTAAACATTTTGAATACAAACTACAGAGTTTTACTAAATAGGTTAAGTTTTACATGCCCTGATAACGAATCACATGCGGGTTATGGGTCATGGAGCCATCCCAGAATTGATTGCCAAGTGCAGGCAAACACACATCAGAGAATACTAATTTCGCTCTCATTGATTCAATATTTACTTTTTCACAAATTCATATACGCCACCCGGTTTTGTAGCAAATTCAACCAATTGGGTTGGTTTGAGTGTAAGCTTATTGAGCTTTGCTTTTTCCGAAATAAGTGGTTGTGCAATAACCGGACTTGCATAAAACGGATTCGGGTTTTCGCCTTTGGCCGGTTTTACTTTCACTCCTGAAGTTGAATTCAGAACGGCAGCCAGTCGTAAGCGGCAGTTTCCTCCCAAGACCGATTTCACCACCAGTTTAGTCAGTTCTCCATTTTTCCATTCCATCGAAACCTCAAAACCACCTGCAGCCCTTAATCCACTGATACTTCCATTTTTCCATACATCAGGCAAAGCGGGTAGGGGAAAGATCGCACCATCGTGACTTTGCAGCAGCATTTCGGCAATACCGGCAGTGCAGCCAAAATTCCCGTCAATCTGGAAAGGCGGACAAACATCGAACAGATTGGGATAAGTTCCGCCGTTTTCGTTGTTCCATCCCCGGTTCTGATCGGTAGGTTCGATCAAATGAATTTGGTCGGTAAGCAATTTATAAGCGTGGTTTCCATCCTGAAAACGAGCCCAGAGGTTGATTTTCCAGCCCATCGACCAGCCGGTTGACGCGTCGCCACGGTAAATGAGCGAAGTGCGGGCGGCATCAAAAAGTTCAGGTGTGCGGTAAGGCGAAATCAGGTTTCCGGGATACACACCATACAAATGCGACACGTGGCGGTGCTGGTCTTTCGGATTGTCCCAGTCTTCCATCCATTCCTGCAACTGGCTGTATTGCCCGATCTGCATCGGTGGCAGGCGTTTAATCAATTCCTGAAGCGATTTCACCAGTTCCTTATCGGTTTTAAGAATCTCCGCAGCTTTAATGGTTTTGGTGAATAAGTCGTAAACCAGTAAATTATCCATAGTGGTTCCGGCGGCAATGCAAACCCATTTCTGACGAATGCTGTAAGGTGCGTTTTCAGGAGAAATAGACGGACTGACCACCAGCCATTTGTGTACCGGTTCTTCGATTAAAAAATCCTGAAAGAACTGTGCAGCACCTTTCATTACAGGATAAACTGACTTTAAATATTCAACATCACCGTTAAATTTATATTTTTCCCAAAGGTGCTGACACAACCAGGCAGCACCTGTTGGCCAAAGCCCCGGAGCACCGTCGATGGCGCCGTTGAAACGCCATAAATCGGTGTTGTGGTGAAGAACCCAGCCGTTGGCATTGTACATGGTTTTGGCGGTTTGTTGTCCGGTAACCGAAAGGTCCTTCAGCATCTGCACCAGTGGTTCATTGGTTTCGGTGAGGTTGGTGATTTCCGATGGCCAGTAATTCATTTCGGTGTTGATGTTCACGGTGTATTTGCTGTCCCAGGCCGGGAAAAGCTGATCGGTCCAGATACCCTGAAGGTTGGCTGGCTGGCCTCCCGGCTGCGAGGAACATATCAGCAGGTAACGGCCAAACTGGAAATACAAAGCGGCCATCTGCGGGTCGTTGGCTTTGCCAAATTCCTTTACCCGCACATCGGTGGGTTTGCGGATCGAATCGGTAGTTCCCAGGTCGAGTTCCACCCGATTGAACATTTTTTGAAAAGCCGCAACATGATCGCCTAAAGCTGTTGGATAAGTTCTTTTAAGCGCCGAAGTCAGAAAATCTTCTGCCTTTTGAGCCTGATTTCCTGAAATATCCTGATAATTTTTGAAGTTGGTAGCCACCGAAATATAAACCGTAGCGCTGTTTGCTTTACTGACATTAAGTGCCAGATCGCTGGACGAAATGCTGCCACCTTCGGGTACAATTTTCACAATGGTATGAAATTTAACGGCACCTTTGATTCCCTCGTGGTCGCTGGTAATGCCCGACATGATTAATTTATCATTGCCTTCAGTTACAATATCCACTTTGGCAGGCCGATCCATTGATGCCGAGAAGTTGATCTTTCCGGGTTTGTCTGCAGTAATCCGAATGATCGTCACCTGATCGGTAAACGAAGTAAAAACCTCGCGTTTAAAGGTGGTTCCTGCTACCTGGTAGGTGTTGGTGGCCACAGCATTTCGAAGATTCAGTTCCCGGTAATAATCGGTGTACATTTCGTGACCCGGAAACGAAAGAAAAACATTTCCAACGGTTTGATAGGGCATTCCGTGAGCGCCCTGCGAAGTAATTTTCTGGCAGGCCAGTTTTTCGGCTTCAGCAAATTTACCGTCAAAAATCAGTTGGCGGATTTCCGATAATGAGTTCAATGCTTCCGGATTATCGTTCCGGTAAGGGCTTCCGGCCCAAACGGTATTTTCGTTGAGCTGAATGCGCTCACGCCAGGGATTGCCGAAAACCATGGCGCCCAAACGTCCGTTACCTAATGGCAGGGCTTCGACCCAAAGATTGGCAGGTTTGGTGTACCACAATTT
>JBBQXI010000148.1:0-8960 GCA_038209805.1 Bacteroidales bacterium
TAGGTTTCTCCTGTGAGCCTGAATGAGATCAGGCGTTTATCATCATTGGCATTAAAAGCATCAATACATTTTCTTCTTCGTTCTCATTTTCAGCTGGTAATAGCAAACCTGCACGGGTTGGATCCGAAAGTTCAACTTTCACATCGGTAACCGATAGGTTTGATAAAATTTCCTGAAGGAAAGTCGATTTGAACCCGATTTCCATGTCTTCACCTTCGTACTGACAATTCAATCGTTCAACAGCAGATATGGCAAAATCAACATCCTGAGCCGAAACAACCAACTGATTTTCAGTTAATTTTAAACGAACCAAATTACTTGCCTGATTGGAGAACACTGATACCCGACGAACAGTATTGTAAAACTCAACACGATCGATAACCAGTTTATTCGGATTGTTTTGTGGAATAACCGAGTTGTAACTTGGGTAATTTCCTTCAACTAAACGACAAATTAACTTGTAATTGCTCAGTGTGAAAAATGCATTCTTTTCGTCGAACTCCAGTTTCACATCAAAATCTTCTTTTGGGAGCAAACTTTTCAGGATAGCTGCCGGTTTTTTCGGAAGAATAAATGAAGCATCTTTTTCAGCTTTGGCATCGAAACGTTTGTAGCGCACCAATTTGTGAGCATCCGATGCCACGAACTTCATATCTTCGGTGGTCAACTCGATAAAAATACCATTCATTACCGGGCGAAGTTCATCGTCGGCTGTCGCAAAAAGTGTTTTATTGATACCGCTTAGAAGCACGCTATGATTCACATTAATGGTTGATGCAACACTTTCATTCAGAATTGGTTGTTGTGGAAAATCTTCTCCATTCTGACCTACGATGCTGAATTTACCGTTTTGCGAAAAAATATCAATCTGGAAAGTCTCAGGATCGATCTGGAAAGTCAGCGGCTGCTCCGGAAACTCTTTCAACGTGTCGTTCATCCTTTTTGCCGGAACCGCAATAGTTCCTGTTCCGCTGGTATTTTCCAATTCCAGACTTGTAATCAAAGTTGATTCAAGATCAGAGGCAGTAACGGTTAAACGATTATCTTCCAGCAAAAACAAATAATTGTCGAGAATTGGAAGTGTATTTTTTGAGTTGATTACTCTGCTGATAGCAGAAAGATGACTAAGTAATTCAGTACTTGAAACAACAAATTTCATCGGTATTTTTTTAGAGTTTTTATATTCTTTTTACAATTTATTCGCCTTGAAATCACTTTCCTATACAATTAATCGGAAGCTCACGAATATACAAACTTTGCCATTTTTAACCTATTGATGAACGATTATTTTATCCAAAAGTATTCAGCATTTATATTTGCGGCGACGAACATACACATACACAGCTCCAAATGCCGAAATAAGAAGAATCGGGAACAACACGTTCAACAATTGCCACCCCAATTTTCCTTCCTTGAGCCTGACTTTATCGAGCAACCTGATTTTAAACACACGAGAACGCAATTCCATCAAACCCTCATCATCGCAAAGATAATTCACCGCATTGAGCAACAACGCCTTATTACCAAAAGTCTGTTTCGAGAAACGGTCGTAACCAAGCGGCATATACTCCGGAATTCCTCCCTGAATGCGATACTGGTTGGCGATTAAATTTCCATCAGAAAAAACGATCATTTTGGTTGGTTGGCTTTCGGTTTTTACTCCGGAAGATTTTACTCCATACGAATCGACCATTCGGTTTTTAAATACTGAAGTGAATTCACCTTCCAACAATACCCCAACAGCTTGGGACGGTTGTCGGAAAAGACTCCGATCAATCGGATTATTTACACTGGCTAAACTAACTTCTACAGGAGCCTCAGTAACCAAAGAATAAGCCGATGTTGCCAGAATAACCGTTTTGTGCACCTGATTGCCTTTTCCAACGGTATCAATCGAGCTAACAAATTCACCTTTTACCCGGTTCAGACTTTTACTGATCACTTGATTTTCGGAAGGAATCAGCATAGGCGAATAATACCAAGGCGCTGGAGTAAATTTGGTTGGAGCGCCGACTGGAGCTGTATTTACAGCAATAAGCAAACATTCGGCATCCTGAACAAGATTCGCATTCAGCCGAACACCATAGCGAAACAACTGATCATCCAGGTTCAGGTTACGTGGAAAAGCTACAGTCATGTTTCCGTTGCTCAAACTATCCAAGCTTACCGAAACCGGATCGATCAGCCACAGAATCCGACCACCATTCATGGCATATTGATCGATCTGAAATTTATCATTTTCGGCAAATTTCTGAGACGGATTGGCCACGATCAGAGCTTTTATCCGTGAACCATTCGTTGCCAACTCAGCGCCTGTCACATTAAAAACATTGTATTTCTCTGCCAAACTTGTTGCAATGTCGTGAACTTCATGGTCGTTCAGTTCACCTTGTCCGGTCAAAAAAGCAACCGACTGTTTTTCCGGACTCATCAATTCAGAGAAAGCGGCAGAGAACTCGTACTCCAGACTTTCTATTGAATTGTTCAGATTGACTTCAGCGTGTGCATTCTGATTGTTTTTCAACAAATTGACGCGCATCTGCTTGTTGTCGTATTCAATCAATGCGCCAGGGAAAATGCGCCTGTTTATTGTCCCCTGATCGGTATTTTGCCTAATGTCAGTAGGCAGAAGCCCTTTTCCTGCAAGCTCTTCAAAAAGCTGATCACGACGTTTAACATCCGATATTTCATACGGATCAATCACTGTCAGATTAATCAGCTTCGATGAATAGGCATTGTAATCGGCTATTTTTTCCTGAATCGATTTTTTTAATTTCCGGAAACCTGCCGGCAATTCACCATCCAGATAAAGTGTAATATTTACAGGTTTTTCAAGGTTTTCAACTAGCTTTTTGGAAATATCAGTAATAGAATATTGTTTTTCGGCAGTTAAATCCAACCGAAAAAACAATTGTCCGGAAAGTATGCTCAGAAACAAAACTCCGATCAAAACCAAAGCTCCCGATTTGATTTCTCTTCTGAGATTAACTTTATGGAAATGAATAATCCGACTGGTCAGGAACAGAAAAATAAACACAACAGAACCAAAATAGACCAGATCACGCGAATCGACCACGCCCCTACTTATGGAAGCATAATGCTCATTTATACCAAAGCCGGTTATCCACTGCTGAAGCGCCGAAGGTAATTGCATGGCTCCCACAAAATCGAACCCAAGGTATGCCACAAACGAAAGGAACAGCGCCAAGATAAAAGCAAAAATCTGATTTTCCGTCAATGCTGAGGCAAGCAACCCAATAGCCACATAAATGGCTGCAAGAAAAAACAGACCCAAATATGCGCCCCAGGTACCGCCAGTATCGATACAACCCACCGGATTGCCAAGAATATAAACCGTATAGAAATAAATCAGGGTGGGCAACAGCGAAATGGAGACCAACAACAGTCCGGCCAGAAATTTGGCCAGTACAATTTGCATCACCGAAAGCGGACGAGTGAGAAGAACTTCCATGGTGCCCGAGCGTTTTTCTTCGGCAAATAAGCGCATCGTTATTGCCGGAATCAGGAAAAGATATACCCAGGGAGCCAACGAAAACAATCCATCGAGCGAAGCATATCCGCCTTCCAAAATATTGTAGTTTCCGGGGAAAACCCATAAAAATAAACTGGTAGCCAACAGGAACACAAACACAACCACATACCCTGTGAGCGATCCAAAAAAACTGGTAATTTCTTTCTTTAATAAGCTAAACATATCTCAACAATCAGTTCATTAACCTAAATCTTTCATTCAAAATACCGTTGGGAATATTCTGGAACAAATTAACTTTTTAATTATTCTTAAAGCGGATACGAAAATAAATATGCCCGTTTCTCGAACCCAAGTTTCAGGTAAAATTCATGAGCTTTTTCACGATGGAACGCCGAATCCAACTCCAGTCGTTTTAATCCTTTATTTTTCGAATCCTGAATGGCTTCATTGATAAGCAGGGTTCCAAATCCCTTCCCTCTGTACTTTTCATCAACAACCATGGCATACATGTACGAAATATAGCCAGCCTGCCACAAATTATTCACAATTGCATAAGCGCAAAATCCTATCACTTCATTTGAATATTCGAGGCAAAATAACTCGTCGGCACTTGAATTTACACCTCTGTCAAAAACAATCCTGAGTTCATTTTTATCCAATTCTTTATTTGGCCAAAGTTGCTCAAACAAAGGATAAACCTTTTCAAAATCACTTTCTGTCGCTTTCCTTATTACAACATCCATATCATCGTTTTAAAGAACCTTTAATTTACCCACCATCAGTACAGCAGCACGTTTTGATGCGCCGGGATCGCCGAGTTTGATCATCATATCGCAGTAATCATCGAGCATTCGCTTTTCATTTTCGGGATCGTGAAGAATTTTATTTAGTTCTGAAACTACGTTCTTCAGGGTAAAATTCCACTGAATCAATTCAGTAACAGCTTCGCGCCCCAATATGATATTGACCAACGAAACCCATTTGGTTTGAAGGAATAAATACTTCAGTACATTAAACAGCCATCTGGGTGTCAGGCGGTAAACAACAACCTGAGGAACATTCAAAATTGCTGTTTCGAGTGTCGCTGTTCCTGACGAAACAATTGCTGCGCGGCTGTGAATCAATATTTCGTAAGTTTTACCCCAAATAACCGGAACCGAACTTTCTTTCATAAAAGGTTGATAGAACTCAATTCCCATGTTTGGAGCCCCGGCAATGACGCATTGGTATTCCGGAAATTGAGCCGCTGCCTGCAGCATAGTGGGTAATAAAACGCTGATTTCGCCTTTTCGGCTTCCCGGCAAAACGGCCAATATAGGTTTTTCGGGCAACTTATTTTCAGCAATAAAACGTCGAAAATCAGGGGCAGTTTTCTTTTCAAGAATGGCATCCAACAATGGGTTGCCAACATAGTTGACGGGATATTTGTATTTTGCAAAGAATTCGGTCTCGAAAGGCAATATGGTAAACATCTCGTCGACATAGGCGATAATCCGATGAACCCGTTTTTCTTTCCACGCCCATACTTTGGGTGAAATGTAATAAAAGGTGCGTATTCCGTTGGCTTTGGCGAATTTAGCCATCCGGAGATTGAAGCCCGGGTAGTCGACAAGAATCAACACGTCGGGACTAAAAGCCATCATATCCTGCTCGCAAAACCTGAAATTTTTCTGAATCGTGCGGATATTCATAATTACCGGTACGATTCCCATAAAAGCGAGATCTCGGTAATGTTTCAGAACGGTCATTCCTGCATTTTCCATCAGGTCGCCACCAAATCCACGAAATTGGGCTTTGGGATCGATCAGGCTAATTTCTTTAATCAGGTTGGAAGCGTGTAAATCGCCCGAAGCTTCACCGGCTAAAACGTAATATTTCATTTTATTTTGGGTTGCGGGTTACGAGTTGCGAGATTCGAATTGTTGGGCATTCCCGAAACTCGAATCTCGTAACTCGTAACACTATCACTATTCAATTTTCAGTTTATCGTCACAACAATTTCGCAATCAATACAACGAATGCATACATAAACGTTGCCATAATAACGCCACGGGCAGCCATATCGTATTTCTTGCGGTAAAACAGAAAGAAAAATCCCAGGTTCGGGAACACACAAAGACTGATTATTTTCAAGAAAATCTTCATCTCCCAGACATTCCGGAGATAAACCCCAAACGGCATTTCGCTATATTTCATCTGGTAAAAAACCAAGAAAAAGGCTAACGGAACAAGAATTCCAATCACCCAACCAACCCAAAGCCGATCTGTCGTATTTCGTTTACGCATTGACATCTTAAAATCTCCAATTTTTCATACTTTCAAAAGTCTGATAGCAAGTCATGTCGGCATTCACCGGAACGACTGAGACATATCCGTTTTCGAGAGCAGCAATATCGGTTCCTTCAACCTCTTCCTCAAAATTCTGAAAAGAACCTGCCATCCAGTAATATTCCCTTTTGTGCGGATCAGTCCGTTTATCGAATTCTTCCACCCATTTCCCGGAGGTTTGGCGACAAACTTTAACGCCTTTAACATCTCCCTTGGGTATATTCACATTCAGGCAAACAAATGGAGGCAAACCATTTTCTGCCACTTGCTGAAAAACGCGAGCCACGTATATTTTAGCCCTTGAAAAATCGGCTTCCGGTTCGTAATCGTTCAGCGAAAAACCAATCGACGGTATGCCATGAATACAGCCTTCCAATGCGGCACCCATTGTTCCGGAATAAACTACACTGATTGATGAATTTGAACCATGATTGATTCCTGAAACGACAAAATCGGGATAACGATCGAGCAACTGATTGAATGCAAGCTTCACGCAATCGACAGGCGTTCCGGAGCATTTATAAACCTGATAACCTTCTTCGTCAACAGTTTTTGTTAAACGGATGGGGTGATCAACAGTAATGGCATTCGACATACCAGAGCGGTGACCATCGGGAGCAACCACCACCACATCGCCAAAAAGGCGCATCACTTCGGTCAATTCTCTCAATCCTTTGGCTGAGACACCATCATCGTTGCTAATCAATATTAACGGACGTTCGCTCATAACTTATTTTTTGAATGCACACAAAGATAAATGAATGTGACTGACAAAATCTTTTTCAGAAAAAAAAAATAATAAGTCTACATCACAAATTAAACCGAGAATACCTTGTGCTTGTTATAAGCTTCAGACTTATAAAACTTAAATTATGGAAAAGATGACAAATTCAGTTAATTGGGTTGAAATTCCTGTGATTAATTTCGATCGGGCAAAAGAATTCTATTCGCGTATTTACGATTATGAAATGTTTGATGAGATAATGGGTGCTCTCCGCATGGGATTTTTACCGATGGATCAGGAATCTCAAGGTGTGGGCGGCGCCATTGTTCAGGGAATTGGATACACGCCAACTTCGCTTGGTGCAAAGGTTTATTTGAATGGCGGTAAAGATTTGCTTACCGTTCTTAATCGTGTTGAAGGTGCTGGAGGAGATGTTATAACCAGTAAAACAAAAATCACCGATGAAATCGGGTACTTCGCATCGTTTAAAGATACCGAAGGAAATCACGTTTATTTGCATTCGAAGGACTAGTACATGTCCGTCAGCTAAAGCAGACGGCAAAGGATATTGTCACTCTGGTCGAAAATTGAGCTATCCTTTGCCGTTCACTTTAGTGAACGGGCATGTTACATAAATGATTTCTTAATTTTTCAGCCGCACTTCAATTTCGTCACCATTATTCCATTTTCGGTAAATTTCGCAGTATTCGCCGGGACGAGCTACATATTTCACATTGCCATGGGTTACTGTTGGGTTTATGGCCCACGAAGGAATGCGGATAAAAACATCCATGTAGCGCACATCTCCAACATCGCAGGTTAGAATCATTTCGTTGCCCAAGGGATAATCAGTTTGTTGAATAAACTTCACATTTCCGCCAGTTGTGTGCTGATAATTAAAGTTCGAAGAGCCAATAACATTAATGAAAATCTGATCGTCAATATGCGTATAGATTATCGATTTCAACTGTGTTTCAGTTAAAACCAGCCTTGGAAATTTATAAAGTAAATCCTCAATAGCATCGCCAAACTTAACTTCTTCGGATAATTTCAACAAAATAATATTAAGATCGACCCACTTGCTTAGTATCGCTGATGCTTCAGAATTCGATAAAGTATCGGCTGACAAAATGGACACATCACCTTTCCCGAAATCATACCAGTTTGCAGAAAGGGCGTTCCAAACACTATCTGATTGATTTTTACGGAGACCTTCAGCAACCAGAATCATCTCGTCAAGCTTTTTAGAAAGCGAATTTTGTACGGAAAGGTGCGCAACCGAATCGGACATCAATCGCTGACCAACCGATTGGTCAAGTGTGATATTCTTTTCCGGAAAAGATTCTGAATTGATTACATTCAGTCCATTCTTCACGTTTCCGCAAGAAATTATAAATACAGCAATTCCAATAATTGCAGAAATTCGTATGCTCTTCATTCCAATATTTTTACCACTGAAACATTTTTATCGTCAACAGGTTCAAAATTTAATTCCAAAATTACTTATATTTGCAGCTCACTAAAAGACCGAATCATGAAAATCACATCAACTCCGGCGGTCTGTTATCCCGCAATCTGGTAATTTCTGCAAGGCAGAAAGCGGATTTCATTTGTTTATTATCCAACTATTTTTTCAATTTTAAATCATTTTTATCATGACTGATAAAAACGCTATATCTTTTTTTCAATCGATACGATTCAAGGCACTTTGGATTAACATCAAGGAAGCCATCGGCGGAAGCGACCGCGACTTCACCAGCGACAGCATTGGCAAAGCGCTGCTTATCCTTTCTATTCCAATGGTTCTGGAAATGATCATGGAATCTATTTTTGCCGTTGTCGACATCTTTTTTGTGTCGAAACTGGGCGCCGATGCAGTAGCAACAGTAGGAATTACCGAATCATCAATGACGATAGTTTATGCTATCGGGATGGGATTGAGCACAGCCACTACGGCCATGATTGCCCGACGTATTGGCGAGAAAAAAGCCGGGAAAGCTGGAGTCATCGCTTTTCAGGCAATTCTATCGGGGTTCATCGTTTCTATCCTGATCGCCATTCCGGGAATCATTTATGCCAAAGATTTCCTTTTGCTAATGGGCGCCTCAGAAGAAATGGCTCAAACAGGGTATTTATTTCCAGCCATCATGTTTGGCGGAAATGCAGTCATCATGTTGCTGTTCATCATCAACGCTGTTTTCCGGAGTTCGGGAGATGCAGCTATTTCGATGCGCGTTCTCATTGTGGCAAACCTCATCAATATCGTTCTCGATCCACTGTTGATTTTCGGAATCGGTCCGTTTCCTGAATTGGGATTAAAGGGTGCAGCAGTGGCAACAACTATCGGGCGGGCAATTGCCGTTTGCTATCAGTTCTATTTGCTATTCAATGGGCACAAACGAATTAGGCTTGAAC